>DAOTZR010000078.1:0-17500 GCA_034434315.1 Anaerolineae bacterium | reverse complement strand
AGCGGGTATGCTGCTTTGGGTGAATGGACATGGCTCCTTCCCCATCGGCCTGATTTTGGTAGGCTTGGGTGTCCTGGAGGCCTGGCCCGAGACGCCGCGCGCCTGGCTGGGACCTGGCCTGGCGGGCTTTGCCGCTGCCTGCGCTTGCCTGCTCAATCCGCAGGGCCTGGGCGCTCTGCGTTATGCCCTGGGTATGACCGGCAATCCCTTGATTCAAAACCTCATCCCGGAATGGGCACCGCCGACCTGGCGCACTTTGGATGGGGCTTTGTTCCTGGGGGGATTGCTCCTTTCCGGCGCGCTGCTGATGCTCGCGCCGCAACGTCCGCGGTCTGTTGCCGTGCTGGCCTGGCTTGGATTGGGGGCGCTGGCTTTGCGGACCTCGCGCGGGGTCGTCTGGTTTGGGATGGCCCTGGCGCCTATCCTGGCCGAAACTCTGGCTGCCTGGGAGGCGCGTTGGACGGCTGCGATGGCCCCCCTCACGCCCTTCACCCGGCGCCTCAATCAGGCCCTGGCCCTGACGCTACTCGGCGCCACCCTCCTGGCCCTGCCGTTTTGGAAGCATCTGCTGCCTTTGGGGCCGCAAAAGCGCGGGCTCCTATCCCCAGAAACACCGGTAACCGCCACCGAGGCTTTGCTGCGCACAGAACCCCCTGGCCCACTGTTCAATGCCATGGCTTTTGGCAGCTATCTGGAATGGGCCGCGCCGGGCTATCCAGTGTTCGTGGATACGCGCATCGAGCTCTTTCCGTTAGAGCTGTGGCTGGATTATCTCCATATCAGCCAGGCGCAACCCGGTTGGGAGGCGCGCCTGGCTGCTTATGGCGTGAAGACGGTGCTGTTGGACCGGACGGAGCAGGCGGCACTGGAGGCCGCGCTGCGCGCCGATCCGGCCTGGTGCCTCATCCATGCTGATGCGACGGCGGCGCTGTTTACGCGCGTGCCTTTTCCGGCCTGCGCCAGAGGTGATTGAGGGCGATGCCCACGCCACCGGCAAGAATGGCGCCCAGGGCGAACCATTGCGCTGCGGCCAGGGGCTGGTCGGCGCTGAAGCGCCATGCATCCGGCCGCAGGAACTCTACACCGAACCGCACGACACCGTAGCCGATCAGGTAGCCCAGGGAAACATCCCCACGTTTCAATTGGGCCTTGTGTCGGGTGACCAGCCAGAACAACACCAGGAAGACCACCAGGTTGCCCAGCGATTCGTACAGGAAGCTGGGGTGGAACAGCGTATCGGGCGGATAGGTGGTCAGGTCGGTGTAGGGCATGATGCGATATTCTGGTGGGATGCGCAGGCCCCAGGGCACGGTGGTCGGGGGGCCGTACAATTCGCGGTTCATGTAGTTGCCAAAGCGCCCGAACGCCTGGGCCAGGGGCATGCCAACGGCGGCATAGTCCATCCACTGCCAGAAGTGTAGCCGGTGCCTGCGGGTGTAGATGAGCCCCCCGATCAGGCCGCCAATGATGCCGCCGAAAATGCCCAGGCCGCCTTCCCAGATGGCGATGATTTTTTCCGGATTTTGCAGGTAGTAATGCCATCCGGCGTAGCCTCCAACCGGCTCGGAGAAAATGTGATAAATCCGCGCGCCGACGATGCCACACAGGACAATCACCACAACGCCATCCCAAACGTGATTGACGTCTTCGCCATCCTGCTTTGCCTGAATAGCGGCCAGGATCGTCGCCAGGACGATGCCGGTAAGGATGAGCACCGCGTACCAGCGCACGGCAAACATCGGGACGCCGTTGACTAGAGGGCCAAACTGGATAATGATAGGATCAAAGGGGGGAAGCATACAGGTCTCTTTCTCTCCTCACTTACTCATTTACCCCGGCTGGTACACGCTGGTCAATCTGGTTGAGTTGCGTTGCCAGCAGGGTTTCGGTTTCGCGGAAGAATTCCTCGTCAACCTGAGGATAAGCCCAGGCGATGAGGGTCAGACCAAACAAGGCGCCGGTGAGGGTGCGCATGAAGGCGGTGGTTTCGTGGGGGGTGCTCACCCACTGCGGGACAAAGGCCCAACCGGCGTAAGACAGCCATTGCAGTCCGCCATCCAGAGCGATGGGCAGGACCCCGAAGGCCAGGACCAGGCCAAAAGGCAAAGGCCGGATGCGCCAGCGACGCCGCACCAGACTGTAGATCAGCCCGCCCAACAGCATGCTCCCGTAGATCGCCACATCGCGCTGGCAAAGCGCTATCTTATACCCCCAGCCTGGCCCCCCGATGAATTCGCGCAGGCGGGCCATATCCTCCAGGGAGACCGGGGTCTGCAGGGGGTAGTGGCTGTGTTCGCCGAACAGGAACCACGAGCGGAAGGGGTATTCGTGGCACACGTAGCTGTACAGGCGGTAAAGGGTGTGGGCCGCGGCGGTGTGACCGGTGTAGGCCAGTACCGGCGCCAGGATAGCCAGCCCCAGGTAAAGGGCCAGCATAAAGTTGAACAGGGCAACCCAGTGCTGCGTGATCCAGTAGGTCAGGCGCTTAAGCCCGATGAAAAGCGCGCGCTCCCAGGGGGCCATGGCGCGCAGATGCTGCTCGCGGGCCTGACGTTGCGCTGTTTCGACAATGCGTCGCGCCAGTTCGTCTTCCGGTAAACCTTGCAAATCGTCTACAGGCCGAAATTCCATCCCAATCCCCAGATTTCAAAGCGTTGGACCAGCCACGGCAGTCCGTTAAGGAACAAAACCACGCCGGCTATCAACAGGAAAATCCCCGCCAGTTTGGGCAGGAACGCGGTCAGGCGCTGGGACCGGCGCAAAAAACGGTTGAATGGTTCCATGCCGAAAGCGACCAACACAAACGGCACGCCCAGCCCGGCGGAAAAGGCCAGGAGCAGACGCGCTCCTTGCCCGGCGGTGGCACTCTGGGCGCTTAAGGCCAGGATCGCCCCCAGCACCGGCCCGGCGCAGGGGGTCCACCCGGCGGCGAAAGTCATTCCCACCAGGAAGGACGAAAGCAGACCCCATTCGCGTTTGCCCTGCCAGGGCAGGCGATACGTGCCCTCCAGAAAAGTGAGCTTGAGCCAACCCGTCAGCACCAGCCCGAAGAAAATCAACAAGATCGCGGTCAGTGTGCGCAGGGTGGCTCCCCGCAAAAAACTCCCCACGGCTCCGGCCACCGTGCCCAACATGACCAGCACCACCGTGAAGCCAATCACAAAAGCCAGCGCGTGCCCGATGACCCACGTCCGTGTGCGCCGATCTTGCGGCAGGTCAGCGCTCAGGGTTACCCCGCTCAGATAGCTCAGGTACAAGGGCACCAGGGGAAGCACGCACGGTGCCAGAAAAGCCACCAATCCCGCCAGAAAAGCCATTCCCAGGCTCAGTTCCATCTCCCTAACCTCCTGCGATTCCCACTTTATTTTTAGCCAGGAAGGCCTATATTATACCATACAAGCCCTGCGATGACGGGTTGGAACTCATGGCCCGGTCTGAGCGTTGAAATCATTTGGGCGTAAATAGGAAAACAGGATAGTGAACGTTAAAAAGTAACTACTTGCCTTGTTAAATTGGTCGTGCGTTGTTCATCTCACCTATCCCCCCCGGCCCTCCCCTCTCCGCACGCGAGAGGGAAGGGTAGGGTGAGGGCGGGCTCAGAGGAGGTCTCAAGTTCGAATTTAGCATTGCCGAGGTGGCCATAACCCATCCGGGTACACCCTGTCGAGCGATGCGACTGAGGTCGCGGCACGTGATGTGGAGGTTATGTTGGACGAAATTATGGACGTTAACAATTTAAACCGGGTAACAGCTCCGTTCAGGGCGAAGTCCCCTGGCGGCGCCGATTAAAAGGGTACGCCCCTGCAACCGGGGCGCCTGCGGCGCTGAGCGTTGGCCTGCGCCGACGCATGACCCGATCGGCGTAAGCCGACCCTTGGCCGCAGGTCCAACGCGGTGATTTCAATCACCGCATCATCGCCGGGCTTGCTTTCCCCCTCCCATTCGGCTATCCAGCCGTTACTTGATTAAATTTTTAATGTTCATCATTTCGTCCAATTGCAGTGTGTTCCTTCAGACGCACGCGGTCTTATCAGGGTGAGCAGTTACTCTGGCATCAATAAACTCAAAAAGGTGGTGACTGTGCGTAAGCTGATAATCCCTTTGATTACGGGCATCCTGGCCTTGCTCTGGCTGGGGGGGAGCGTGTACGGCGTGTTAGGGCCTCTGCGTGCCGCGAAGGTTGTCGTTCCGGTGCTTTACGTCGCCGGCCAGGAGCATTACACACCCGGTGGTGAGGCGAAACTTCGCGTGTTGGTGCGGGATGTCGCCACCCGGTCGCCCTTGCCCCAGACCCACGTCGTCATTGGCCTGCGTCCCGCTACCGAGACCATCCCCCTGCCCCTTTATGAGGGTACTACGGATGCCGTCGGTCAGGTGGAGGCACGCCTGACGATTCCCGAAAACGCCGATCCGCAAAGCGTACTGGTGGTGCAGGCCTTCCCGCCGGAAGGGGAAATCCGCGTCGAACAGCCGGTGACGATTTACCCCGCACTTCATCTCCTGATCAACACCGATCGGGTTCGTTACCAACCGGGACAGACCCTGCACCTGCGCGTCCTGGCCTTCGACCCCCTTACCCTGAAGCCTGTTGTCATGGCTCCGGTTGACGTGACTCTGGCGGACGCGCGTGGCAACCGGGTGTTCCAGCGTCTCCTCCTGACCTCGCCCAACGGCGTGATTGTGGCGGATATTCCCCTGGCCGGGCGTGTCCTTACGGGGGCCTGGACCATCACCGCCACCAGCGGTGCAGCTACGGCCCAGGCCACCGTCACCATTACCTCCGAGGCCCGCACCAGCTTCCGGGTTGCCCTTACCCCCGGTCAACCTTATGCCCGCCCCGGAGCCACCGTGCGCGGCACGGTCAAGGCCTGGCAGACCTTCGGTAAACCCGTCGTTGGAACGGTTGACCTGTCTGGCTTTGCCCAGGACGGGCAAGCCGAACCGCTGGCGCACATCACGGGGCAGACCGATGCTCAAGGTGCCTACACTTTTGAAATTCCGCTGCCCGATCCCTTCCCCGGCCTTTCTGCGCAGCATCCCGTGACTTTTTTGACCCTGGAGGCGCGGGTGCAGGATGAGGCCGGGCATAGTGAGCGCGTGCAGGCCCGTTTGCCCATAGCGGCTCAAGACCTGCTCCTCGACGCCGTACCCGAAAGCGGCAACCTGGTCCCCGGCGTCGAAAACATTGTCTATCTTCGGGCTACCACACCCGATGGCCGTCCCGTTGCAACCGGGCTGACCGTCACGACGGCTGACCAAAGCGCCACCCTCACAACCGATGCGGACGGCCTGGCCGAATGGCGCCTTGTCTCCAACAGCACCACCGTCCCACTCACCCTTACGGTTAGCGAAGGCGGCACACGTCTCATCACCCTCACTGCCGCCTCCCAGGCCTTGCTGGTGCGCCCTGAACGCCTGAGCTACACCGCGGGCGAAACACTCGCCCTGGAGGTGTATGCCCCTTGGGAGACCGGGACCATCTATCTGGACTACATACGCGCGGGCCAGATCGTCGGCACCGGTGTGGCGGACCTGAAAGACGGGCGGGCCTCGGCCACATTGAACCTCGATCCAGCCTGGAACGGCCCCCTGGCGATTCGGGCCTATGCCCTGAGTCCCGCGGGCGTCCTTTACCGTGACACGCGTCTGGTCCGCGTCAGGCCGGCGCACCCCCTGCAGGTCACCATTACCCCGGACCTGCCTGTTTACACCCCCGGCGCTACAGCGCGCCTGATCCTGACAGTCAGCGACGACACCGGTGGTGTTCCCGCCCTGCTTGGGCTTGTGGGCCTGGACGAAGCTGCGCCGGACTTCCCCGGTTTCGTCGGGTTTTCTCCGCTGGACCCGGCGCCTTTCGACCCCTCGCCCGTGACCCTGGCCTATGCCGGCGCCGGGGGCTTCACGCGCGACACCCTGGCGGAGGCGCAAACCCGGCTGCAAGCTCTGCTCCGCGACCAGCGCGAACGCTGGCTGGCTGCCGAAAAACTCACCCTTACCGTGCTCCTCTTCTTCCTGGCTCTGGGAAGCCTGGTTCTGGCTCTGGATGGGCTTAAGCTGGAGCGGCGCTCACTCGTGGCCTTGCTGGGCTGCAGCATAGCGGCGGCGTTTTTGTGGGGGCTGATGAAGGAGCTCACACCTCACCTTGTCCTTATGGTGATTGCGGCTATCGCCTTGCTCGCCTGGATCGCCTTGCTCGGCCTTACGCTGATGCAGCGCGACTTTCGGCGTAGTCTGGGGCTGGGCTTCATCGCCGTCTATCTGGGGGCCACGGGCATGGTGCTGGTCATTGCCCACGCTCTGACCGGCTCTCTGCGCATTGTTATGGGGTTGATGCTGGCTCTGGGCCTGGCTCCCCTGGCCCTGGCCTGTCTGGGATGGGCGGGTGCCGGAGCGCAGCCACGCGCCTGGTGGACACGCGGGGCATGGTTCGTCCTGGCTACGGTGCTGATCTTTGCGCTCTTCCTTTTCGCCCCGGGTCGCCCGGCAGGAACATCGCCTGAGCCGTCTCAACCCATGCCGTTCCCTTCCGAATCCCCGGCGGCAGAGGCTGGTATCCCTACGCTACCATCCCCGCCTCCGCTGGAACACAACCCTGGCACACTCTGGTTTTGGATTCCTGAGCTGCTCACCGACGAACAAGGCCAGGCTACACTGACTCTACCGCTTCCCGACACCATCACGACCTGGCAGCTTACGGCTTTGGCGTACACCTGGGATGGACGGGTGGCCCGTGCAACCACTTTCCTGCCGGTTTCCCAGGACATTGCTGTGAGCCTGGACATTACCCCTACGCTCACTACCGGCCAGGAAGCCATCCTGCTGGTCTCCGTTGCTAACTATCTCGATACGGCCCAGGAGCTGGACCTGGTTCTGGAACAGCAGGGCTGGTTCAAGGCCCTCGATGGTCTGGAGCGCACCATAACCGTCCCGCCCCACGATGTGGTCGTGGTCCACTTCCGCCTGTCCATCACCGCAGTCCAGGGGAGCTACCTGCCCATGGTGTGGGCCTATGGGGAATCCATAGACGTTATGGCGACGACAGACCGCGAGATTCGCATTCAGCCTCAAGGTACGCGCCGCGAATTGAGCTGGATTCACTATTTGGAGGCCGGTTCCGTTTTCACCCAGGATATTGCCATACCGGAGGATGCCGTCTGGGGCACGGCCCGACTGGATATTAAAGCCTATCCCGATAACCTCAGTTACCTGGTTGAGACCGCTGCAAACGCAGCGCCGACACCGGACGCCAGTTTTGAGCAGGTCAGCGGGGCCATGCAGGCCTGGCTCCTGGTGCTCCAGGCCGGAAGCGACCGTCCAGAGCTTCGCGCGCAGGCCGAGCGGGCTATTGCCCTGGCGTATCAGCATCTGCTGACTTTTGAATCGGCTGATGGCGGCTTTGTCTCTGGCGATCTTTTCTGGACCGCTGATGCTCTGATGGTGTTGGCTGACATGGCGCAGGTTTACCCGGTTGATTCGGCGCTGATAGCGCGCACGGCGGATTGGCTGCTGCAAAACCAGGAGCCAGAGGGAAACTGGGATGGCCCCATCTCAGGCAATGCCTTCATCACCTGGGCTTTGATCCGGGCGGGCTATGGCGACAGGCCCGAAGTCGTGGCTGCGCTCCGTTACCTGCGCGATAGGGCGGGTACGGTCGAGGAGCCTTACACGCTGGCCCTGATCGCTAATGCCCTGATTGCGGCGGAGCCCCAGGAGGCGACGACCCTCCAGGTGTTGGAACGCCTTGCTACGATGGCGCTGGAAGGCGAGGGCGGGAACCTCTGGTGGGAGACGCCTCTGGCTACGCTGACAGGGGCACGCGATGAGGCCGCTACCCAGGAGACCACCGCTCTGGTTGTTCATGCATTGGCGCAGACCGGAACTTATGCCGACCAGAGCGAACGCGCGATCAGGTACCTGTTGACGCATAAGGCAATGGGCGGCATCTGGGCTGCGACCCTGTTAGGCCGCGATCTGGCGCTGGTCCCTTCCGCAATCCGTTCGGAACAAGCTACAATCGGGGTTCGCTGGAACACTCTGGATCAGGGAACAGTGACCATAGGACCCGAAACGGAAGGGAGCGTCAAGACACTTGCCCTGATTGATCTGGGCAACGGTTTGGGGAGGCTGATTTTAACCACCGAGGGTACAGGCCAGGTCCTGGTTCAGATTACCGCCTCCTGGTATCAACCCTGAGCTTACCTGCTTCAGATGAATGGAGATGGACGCGCCGTTCTGCAGCGGCGCGTCCATCTTGTTTTTGCCCAAAGCCAGGACGGTTTTTGACAAGCAGCCAGAATCATGTATTATGTCCTTGTTTGCAGAACGGCCTGCCATAGCTGGTGAGAGTGGCTTTGAAGGGCTTATCATTGAGTGCAAAGGGCAGGGTATGGAACAAGAAAGAGCCAGGTCAAACCCATTGTACAGCGTCTTGATCGCGCTAATCGTGCTGACCATACCTTTCTATTGCCTGGGTTTTGTCCTGCTGGCCTGGACAAACAACGGACGTGCGATGCCGACTCCGGGCACCACACCAACGCCCACTGTTGGTGTGGCAACGCCTGTTGGACCGACCCTTACGCCGACGGCTTCACCGACGCCTGGAACCGTCACACCTACGGCAACGCCGTGGGTTCCACCGACGTTTACGCCGACCCTGACACCTACGCCGACCTTTACGCCCACACCTACGCCGACGCCTACGGAAACTCCATTGCCTTCGCCTACGCCGACCGAAACACCGGTCCCAACGGAGCTTCCTACGGATACGCCTACGCCTTCACCATAGCTTTAAGGAGGAAATTTGGAGACCCTGAACCTGATAAAACAACTTTCCGAAGCGCGCGGCCCATCGGGACGCGAGCATCCCATGGTCCAGCTCCTGCAGGATCTGTGGCGGCCATTCTGTCACGAGCTGCGTGTGGATGCCATGGGCAATCTTATCGGCGTGCGCTATGGGACTGGCCCAGAGCCGCGCCAACGCCTGATGCTGGCCGCTCATATGGATGAAATCGGCCTGCTGGTCACCGGTCTGCAAGAGGGCTTTCTGCACATCGGGGCTATTGGCGGCATGGATCGGCGGATTCTTCTCGGTCAGCCGGTCATCGTCCATGGCCGGCGGGATTTGCCCGGAGTCATCGGCGCGCGCCCGCCCCATGTCCTGCGGCCCGAAGAGCGCAGCAAGATCCTGCCCTGGCACAATCTGTACGTGGATGTGGGGCTGCCGGCGGAAGAGGTGGAAGCCCTGGTTGCCGTTGGTGATACGATTTCGCTCGACCGTGCGCTGATCGAACTGAAAAACGGCCTGGTTGCCGGTAAAGCGCTGGATAACCGCGTTTCCGTGGCGGTTGTAACTCTGGCCCTGGAAGCGTTGACGCAGCGCACCCATGCCTGGGATATTTACGCCGTTGCGACTGTTCAGGAAGAGGTGGGGACCAAAGGGGCCCTGGTCAGCGCCTACGGCGTCGAGCCGCACCTGGCTCTGGCCCTGGATTGTACGTTTGCCCAGCAGGCCAATGATAGCGGCACGGGGACTTACGAGATGAATAAGCGTGTGTACCTGGGGATCGGTCCGAATTTCCATCCGGGCTTGCTGAGCGATTTAAGGCAGGTAGCCGAACGCGAGGAGATTCCCGTGGGGCTTGATCCCGCGCCGGGACACAGCGGCACGGACGCCTGGGCCATTCAGGTGGCCCGCGAAGGCGTGCCGACGGCGTTAGTCGAGGTCGCTGTACGCTACATGCATCAACCCATCGAAACCGTCGCCCTGCGCGATGTGGAACGCGCCGCGCGCCTCCTGGCGGCTTTTGCCGCTCAGCTTGCGCCGGACTATCAGCCCGCCTGGGACGACGCTAAGGAGAAAGACGCATGAACGCGAACCTGCTTCACATGCTGGAATCCATTACGCAGGCTTATGGCCCTTCGGGATACGAACAGGAGGTGCGCCGCGTTTTGCGTGAGCTGGTGCAGCCCCATGTGGATGAGTTGCGGGTAGACGCCTTGGGGAACCTCATCACCCGGAAAAACGCGGAGCGCCCAGACGGCCTGAAGGTGATGGTGGCCGCCCATATGGATGAAGTGGGCCTGATGGTCATGGACCATACCGGGGATGGGATGCTGCGTATTGCCGCCATTGGTGGGGTGGACGCGCGCCTGCTGCCGGGACGCGAGGTCATGGTGTTGGCGAAGGAACCTTTCCCAGGTGTAATTGGTCTGAAAGCCATCCATCGTGCCCGCGAAGGGTATGAGAACGCACCGGATTTCGAGCAGCTTTTTGTGGATATTGGCGCGAGCAGCCGGGAGGAGGCGCAGCGCCTGGCCCCGGTGGGGGTGGCCATGACTTTTCCGGCTCGCTTTAAGGTGCTGGGCCCTACGGTGATGGGGAAGGCGTTTGATGACCGCGCCGGGTGCACGGTGCTGGCGGATCTCCTGCAGCACGGCCCCTATCCGCATGAGGTGTACGGCGTGTTTACCGTTCAGGAGGAAGTGGGCCTGCGCGGGGCGCAGGTGGCGGCTTATGCGATCAATCCCGATGTGGCCCTGGTGATTGAGGGGACGATCGCCGATGATTTGCCCAAGGACTATGACGAAAGCCCCACATCGCGCCTGGGCGGTGGGGTGGTCATCACGGCGCAGGACCGGTCGTATATCACACCCCCGCAGCTCCTGGAGTTCGTTGTCGGCGTGGCGCAGGAGCTGGGCATCCCGTATCAGATTAAACAGCCCGGCATTGGTGGGACGGATGCCGGCGCTATTCACAAGATGCGCGCCGGCGTGCCGGCCGTGGCCCTGGCCGTGCCTTGCCGTTACATTCATGGCCCGCTGGCGCTGCTCAATCTGGATGATCTGGAGCATACAGCGCGCCTGGCGCAGGCGCTGGTGCAGCGTCTGACGCCCGAAGTCATCAAACCCCGTTGATTCTATGCGAGCGTGAAAGGAGACTCACGTGATTGATCTGGAGCTGCTGAATACCTTAACGCAGACTTTCGGGCCTTCGGGCCATGAGGAGGCTATCCGCGCCGCGATCCGACAGGTTGTTGAGCCCTATGCGGACGAGGTGCAGGTGGATGCCCTGGGCAATCTGATCGTCCATCGGTGGGGAACGGGGGGAGGCAAGCGCCTGCTCTTCACCGCGCACATGGATGAGATCGGCGTGGTGGTTTCGCACATTGAGGCGAATGGCTTTGTGCGCTTTGCCCAAATTGGCGGTCTGCGCCCTCTGAACTGCGTGGGCGCGCGGGTGCGCTTCGCCAATGGGGCCGAAGGCATGATTGACGTGGAATATCGCGAACAGGGGAGCAATGAAATCCCTACCCTGCGGCAGCTTTATATTGACTTCGGCGCTGCGAGTGCCGAAGCTGTGCCGGTCAAGGTAGGCGATCCCGGCGTGTTTGTCGGGGCTTTGCGCGAGCAAAACGGCTGCCTGATGAGCAAAACGATGGATGACCGCATCAGTTGTTATGTGCTGATCGAGGTGCTCCGGCAGCTTAAGAGCACGCCACACGAGGTCTACATCGTTTTTACGGTTCAGGAAGAGTACACACTGGGCGGGGCACGTACAGCGGCTTACGCGATTGATCCGGATATGGCGATTGCGGTTGACGTTACGGCTACCGGTGATACGCCTAAAGCCTTGCCCATGGCCGTTGCGTTGGGGAAGGGGCCGGCAGTTAAGGTGCAGGATAGCGGTATGATTGCCCATCCCATGGTACGCGATTGGCTGATTGCCGCGGCGCGTGCGGCACAGATTCCCTATCAGATGGAAGTGTTGCTGGGGGGAACGACCGATGCTGCGGCGATGCAGCTCACACGCGCCGGCGTTCCGTCGGGCTGTTTGAGTATTCCCTGTCGCCATGTGCACAGCCCGGGTGAAATCGTTGTTGCTCAGGACGTCGAAAATGCCGTTCACCTGTTGTTGGCGGCTCTGGCACAGGGGTGACCTGACGGGGGGGAAGGTTATTTTTAATTCTTTGATTTCTTAACTTAAGGAGGAGAATCATGCGACGGATTGCAGGTTTGATGTTCTTGTTGGTCATTGTGGTTATGCTGGCAGCCTGTGGGGGCGGCGGCACGACCGAGCCGACGGGGAATGGCGGCACAGTTCCGGAGGCAACCCCGACGCCGAGTTTCCCGGAATTCCTGCCTCTGCATCCCGAAGCCACCGAGATTCAGATCAACGCCGCTTCGAAGGTGTATTCTTATGTCATGCCAGGTCTGGTGCAGGATGTGGTCAGTTACATTGACTCTGAGATGGAGGCATTGGGTTGGAAGTTAATCGGCAAGCCCAATATCATGGGGCACATTGCTACGATTAACATGGAAAATGAAACTTCACGTATTTCGATCAGTCTCCAGGACAACGAACGCACGCAGACGACCCGGGTGCAGTTTAGCGTAATGAGTAAGTAATGGTTGTGAAGCCCCCTGGACCAGGCACCCTTGGCTGAGGGCGCGCCCGGCGCGCCCTCAGCGTGTGGACTTATGATTGAGGAGGATCGTTTGGAAGCTTTAGACCTTGTGCAATCCATTACCACAATTCTGGTGGATAAACAGGCCGAAGATATTGTGGTGCTGGATATTTCAGCCTTGACGACGCTCGCCGATTATTTTATTATTGCTTCAGGGACTAGTACCCGGCAACTGGATGCTTTGCAATATGCCCTGACCGAGGCCCTGAAGAAAGTTGAACCACCCGTCGAAGCCCGGGTGGAGGGTATACCGGAATCAGGTTGGGTATTATTGGACCTGAATACCATTGTCGTGCATTTGTTTGCGCCGGAATTGCGGAGTTATTACCGGCTGGAAGACCTGTGGAAAGCCAGTCGGCTGGTAACCCGCCTGATGTAGTTGCCAGTAGTTTTTGACATATAGTAAAAATTGAATATAATTTTGAAGGCTAGGCGGGATAGGCTGGTTGGAAAACGCCCGTTGCCCTGGCAGCGGCTTTTACGGTGGTTAAAGCCGGGACTGGGGGTAAAGCGCTGGATTTTGCTGGTGCTGGTGGGCGCCGGGCTCTTTGATATGGCTATAGCATTTTACTGGCTGCGTTGTCAACCTACTGCAGGGCAGCGCCTGGTGACTTATCCCCTGGCTCCCGGAATTCTGGTTGGGCTAGGCGGCCTGGGGAGCATCCTGCTGGGGCTGGGTCTGTGGGGGCTATATCAGGCCTGGATGCTGGTTCTGCGGCGTTCGGTGGGGGAACAGAAAGCCGGGCCGGAACTGTTGGCGCATTATCGGCAGTTGGGGCGCGGCCCCTTTGTGGTGGCTGTCGGTGGCGGCCATGGTCTTTCCAATTTGTTACGCGGCCTGAAGGCATACACCTCGAACATTACCGCGGTTGTGACGGTTGCGGATGACGGGGGGTCTTCCGGGCGATTGCGGCGCGAGTTGGGGATTTTGCCACCGGGCGACTTCCGCAACTGCATCGCTGCCCTGGCGGATGATGAGGCGTTGCTAACCCGCCTGTTTCAGTATCGCTTTACTGCTGGCGCCGGGTTACAGGGACACAGTTTCGGTAACCTTTTCCTAAGCGCTATGACCGAGATCACGGGGTCGTTTGAGTCGGCGCTGGTGGAAGGCGGACGCTTGCTTGGGATTCAGGGGCGGGTGTTGCCCAGTACCTTGCAGCCCCTTACGCTGGTGGCGGACCTGCAGGACGAACGGGGCTTGAAGCGCATGCGCGGAGAATCTCAGGTGCCGCAATCCGGGCGGCGGATTGTGCATCTGGAGATTGAACCCACCGCGCCGCCGGCTTACCCGGAGGCCGTGAAGGCCATTCTGGAAGCGGATCTGGTGGTGTTGGGGCCGGGCAGCCTGTTCACCAGTATTGTTCCCAATTTGCTGGTGCCGGGACTGGTGCAGGCTTTACAGGCGACGTCGGCGCCGGTGGTGTATGTGTGCAACGTGGTGACGCAGGCCGGCGAGACCGACGGTTTCACGGCGCTTGACCACCTGGAGGTGATCGAGCGTTATCTTGGGACCCAGGTCTTGAAGGCGGTGGTACTCAATGACGCCTTCCCGGATGGCATCGCCATGCCCTGGGTTGTCCCGAATGTGGTGCCACGGCCTGGATTGTGGATTGAACAGGGGGATCTGGTGGATCGGGAACATCCGGCCCGTCATGACAGTTTGAAACTGGCGCAGGTTTTGATGCGTTTAATTGCCTTGCGCGAGTAGCCTATGCTTTAACATTTCTCTCAATGAAAGGAGTTTACTATGGCAGTGCGAGTTGGTATCAATGGGTTTGGGCGGATTGGACGCCTGGTTTTCCGCGCCATTCGTGAGTATTATCCGGACACGCTGGAAGTGGTGGCGGCGAACGATCTGGGTGATCTGAAGACGATGGCGCATCTGCTTAAGTACGATTCTAACTATGGCCGCTTCGCCGGTACGGTTGAGGTTACGGACGAAGGGCTTCTGGTTGATGGCAAGCCTTTGCGCATGTTCCGTGAGTCCGACCCCGGCAACATTCCCTGGGGCGACCTTGGTGTGGACATTGTGATCGAGTCCACGGGATTGTTCACCGTCAAAAAGGACGGCGTGAACAAGAAAGGCAAGATGGTGCAGGGCGCGGAGAATCACATCACCCGCGGCGGTGCCAAGAAGGTCATCATCTCCGCTCCGGCTGAGGGTGAGGATATCACCATCGTGATGGGCGTGAATCACGATAAATATGATCCCGAACAGCATCACGTTGTGTCCAATGCTTCCTGCACGACTAACTGTCTGGCCCCGGCGGCGAAGGTGGTCCACGATAATTTCCGCATCGTGCGCGGTCTGATGACTACGGTCCATGCTTACACCAACGATCAGCGCATCCTGGACTTGCCGCACAGCGACTTACGGCGCGCCCGCGCGGCGGCGATGAGCATCATCCCCACCACGACCGGCGCGGCCAAGGCTGTCGCTCTGGTCATTCCGGAGCTCAAGGGTAAGTTCGACGGCTATGCCCTGCGCGTCCCGACTTCCACGGTTTCTATTGTGGACTTCACGGCGCAGATTGAGGTTCCGACCACGACTGAGGAGCTGCGCCAGGCTTTCCGCGATGCCGCGGCTGGTCCGCTCAAGGGTATCCTGGCAGCGGTGGATGAGCCGCTGGTGAGCATTGACTTCAAGGGCGATCCTCATAGCTCCTCTGTGGATCTGCAGTTCACTCAGGTGCTGGGCAAGGAAAAGGGTGACTTCATCAAAGTTGTGAGCTGGTACGATAACGAATGGGGTTATAGCGTCCGCACGGCTGACCTCGCCGCTCTGATGGCCAGCAAACTCTAATAGACCACCCTAGTCCTGTAGTCCGGGCTTTCCCCGATGGGGAGGGCGGGCTACAGGACTTATCTTGTTTGCTCAAAAGTAAGGAGAAGACGGATGAACAAGAAGACCGTTCGCGATGTTGACCTGAAAGGGAAGCGCGTTTTGATGCGCGTTGATTTCAATGTTCCCATCAAGGATGGGGTGATCAGCGATGATAAGCGCATTAAGGCTACGCTGCCGACGATTCAGTATATTCTGGATCAGGGCGCAGCGCTGATTCTGATGTCGCATCTGGGCCGCCCGGCGGGGACGGGCTACGAGGCGGAGTTCAGCTTGAAGCCCGTGGCCGAACGGCTGGCTGAGCTTTTGGGCCGCCCGGTAAAGTTCGCTCCGGATTGCATCGGGCCCGAGGTCGAAGCGATGGCCCAGGCCTTGCAGCCGGGCGAGGTGCTGGTGCTGGAGAACGTACGCTTCTACAAGGCGGAGACCAAAAACGATATGAAGATCGCCGAAGCACTGGCGCGCCTGGGTGACATCTTCGTCAACGATGCTTTCGGTACCGCGCATCGCGCGCAGTCCAGCACGGAGGGCGTGGCGCATTTCCTCCCTGCCGTCGCCGGCTTCCTGATGGAAAAAGAGGTAGAGTTCCTGAGCAAGGCGACCGAAAATCCCGAACGCCCGTATGTGGTGATTCTGGGTGGGGCCAAGATTTCCGATAAAATCGGCGTGATTCGCAATTTGCTCACCAAGGCCGATCGCCTGTTGATCGGTGGTGGCATGGCCAATACCTTCCTCAAGGCCCAGGGGTATGAAGTTGGGGATTCCCTGGTGGAGGAGGACGCGCTGGATACGGCGCGCGAGCTGCTGGCCCAGGCCGGCGATAAGCTGGTCCTGCCGGTGGATGCGGTGGTGGCAACCGAGTTCAGCAATGAAGCGATGCGCAAGGTCGTCCCCGTGACCGGCGTGACACCTGGCTGGCGCATCCTGGACATTGGACCGGAGACGGTAAAGCTGTTTGGGGAGGTCCTCAAGACGGCGAAGACGGTGGTGTGGAATGGCCCGATGGGTGTGTTTGAGATGCCGAATTTCGCCGAGGGGACCTTCGCCATTGCCCGGCTGTTGGCCGATCTGGACGCAGTGACGGTTATCGGTGGCGGCGATTCGGCCTCGGCGGTGAAGAAGGCTGGCGTGGCTTCCAAGATGAGCCATGTTTCGACCGGTGGTGGCGCCAGCCTGGAATTCCTGGAAGGCAAAGAGCTGCCGGGCGTAGCTGCGCTGCAGGATAAGGAGTAACGCCATGGCGACGCGCAAGCCCTTCATCGCAGGCAACTGGAAAATGTACAAGACCGTGGCCGAGGCCATTGAGCTGGCCGAAGCCTTGCGCGCGGCCCTGGCCGACGTGACGACGATGGAGCTGGCCGTGTGTGTCCCGGCTACCGCCCTGGAAGCGGTCAGCCAGACCCTGGCCGGCTCGAACATCGGAGTAGGCGCGCAGAATATGTATTGGGAGGATCAGGGGGCATACACAGGAGAGATTTCGCCCTTGATGGTGAAGGAGCTGGCGCAGTACGTGATTCTGGGACACTCCGAGCGCCGGCAGTACTTCGGCGAAACGGATGAGACAGTCAATCGCAAGCTCAAGGCGGCGCTGAAGCACGGCCTGACGCCGATTGTCTGCATCGGCGAAAGTCTGGAGCAGAACCGCGCCGGCGAGACGGTGCCTTTCGTCCGCTCGCAGATTTACGGGGCTTTTGCCGGCATCAGCGCCGAGGAGGCGCGCCGGGTGGTGCTGGCTTACGAGCCGATTTGGGCCATTGGCACGGGGCTGACGGCGACGCCGGAGGACGCCGACCGCATTATCCGCGAGGCGATCCGCGATGTGCTGGCAGAGATGTACGACCGCGAAACGGCGGAAGTCATCCGCGTGCAGTATGGTGGTAGTGTGAAGCCAGAAAACATGGCGGCATTTATGGCGATGCCGGAGATTGACGGGGCTTTGGTCGGCGGGGCCAGCCTCAAGGCCGAGAGTTTTACGGCGATTATACGCAACGCCCTGGCGGTGTCGAAGTAAATCTGGGCCAGGATGACAGGCGGAAAAACAACGGGACGCGTGAAAGCGTCCCGTTGTTTTGCGCCGATTCGAGAGCGGCTTTGTCCGGGTGTGCCAGCGCGTGGCCAATGGAAAATTGGCCATGCGCTTCGCCGCCGTCTGTCGCTGCCCCCTGATAGGCTTCGCCCTGACGTCGAACAGGAG
>DAOTZR010000077.1:0-2191 GCA_034434315.1 Anaerolineae bacterium | reverse complement strand
AACAACGGCAAGCAGGTCCTGCTGGGCTTCAGCAATCCTCATCGGGGCAGTTTCAAGGCCATCATCCGCCGGGAACACTGGCCGAACTTCTCCCAGAGTCCGGAAACGCTCTACCGTATCGGGCAGGCCGTACAGGTGACCGGAACTGTGCAGTGGTACCAGGGCGACCCGGCGATTTTTGTCACTGCCCCGGAGCAGATTCGGGTGCTGGAAGCGGAACAGATCGGAGGTCGGTATGGTCGCTAACATCCGTACGGGTGCTCTTTTGGGGTTGATCGTGCTGGTGATCCTGCCGGTGCTGGCGCTCGCCGGTGGGGTGGGCGGGGACACTACCTTCGCCTACCCCACCCTCGCCGACCCTCAGCCGTCCGGCGAGACCCTGGTCTACCTGCCGCTGGTAATGCGGGGCGCCTGCGCACCGGAGAGTCTGCCATACATCAATGCTCCCCATTTCAGCGGCCCGATTCCCTTTGAGCAGACCGCCATCGCCTGGTTCGGGCGGGTCTCCCCAACGCAGAACTATGCCGACATCCGTGTGGGCTATAACGACACCGAGTTGTACGTCTACCTGGCCGTCTTTGACCGCCACCTGTGGTACGACGAGAACCCCACCCCGCAGACGCTGACCGATTGGGACGCCGTGACCCTGCTGCTGGACACGGCGGGCGGCAACGCCCTCTCTCCGGCCTCCTGGCGCTTTGTGGCCCAACTGGCGCCCGATCCCGGCCCGGCCCATCGGGCCGTCTATCGCGGCAGCGCGGGAGGCTGGCAGGCCGTCAGCATCCCCTTTCAGGCCGTGCCCGGCTGGCGCGGCAACGCGCTGAACGACGACAGCGACAGTGACCGGGGCTGGGCAATGGGCTTCACCATCCCCTTCAGCAGCCTGGGCCTGACCGCGGCCCCTTCCGAGGGGACCACCTGGCGGATGGCCGTCCTGCTCCACGACCGGGACTCGCAGGCCGGCCCGCCCATCGGGGATCAATCCTGGCCGCCGGCCGCCGCGCCGGGCAGTCCCGCCTGCTGGGGCTTTCTCCGGTTCGGCATCCCGGCCTATGCCGCCATCGGTCCGGCGACCAATCACACGCTCATCCGCCGCCCCACGCAGAACAGCCCCCTGGTCCCCGATGCCGACGTGGGCGGCACCATCGCCAACCAGTGCCCCGGCGACGAGTACCACATCTGGAACGAGTGGGGCAACCGCAACGACGGCCACGCACCTGATTTCAACATCCAGAACCAGTCCGACGTGGCCGACTGGCCCTGTTTTGCCAAATACTATGTCACCTTTCCGCTGGACGGCATCCCGCCGGGCAGCGTTATCATCTCGGCGACGCTGACACTGCACCAGTTCGGCAACGCCGGTGGGCCGGGGGAGGCGCAGCCTTCGCGGATTCAGGTACTGATGGCGGCCGGCGACTGGAGCGAGGAGACCATCACCTGGAACAACGCGCCCCTGGCCTATGAGAACGTCGGCGGCCATTGGGTGGACCCCATCACCGACTGGCCGGGCTGGCCGGGGGTGCCGCGCACCTGGAATGTTTCCTATGCCGTGGCGCGGGCCTATGCGCGGGGCGAGCCGCTGCGCCTGGTGCTCTACAGCGCCGACTCGGCCTACCACAGCGGCAAGTACTTTGTCTCTTCCGATACCGAGGACTGGAACGAGGCGGGGCGTCCGCGGCTAGACGTATGGTGGAGGGAACGCAAGTAAAGGAACAGGCGCGCAGGCGCTGAGATCCTCATCCCCCGGCGCGCTGGCGGATGTGCGCCTCGCAGGCCGGATGGCGCCGCGTTTCGGCGAAGAGGGCTTCGGCCTGCGCGGTCTGCCCTTCCCACAGCAGGAGTTCGGCCCGCCGGCACAGCGCCCGCGCGGCGCGAAAGCCGTTTTCCGAAGCGCGGATGAGCGCCTCGGCCTGCTCCAGGGCCTGCCAGGCAGCGGCCCGCTCACCGCGCCCCTGCGCCGCCGCGCTCAGGATCAGCAGACAATCCGCCTGCCCGTCGCGGTCCTGCATCTGTTGATAGAGCGTCAGGCTGCGCTGCGCCCAGGCCTGGGCCGCGTCGCAATCCCCGCCGGCCAGGGCCACCTCGCCCAATCCTTTGTAACTCTGGGCGATGCCCCAGCGGTGTTCGATGGACTCGCTGAGGCTGAGGCTCTGGCGAAAGAATCCCTCCGCCGTCTGCGCCTCGCCCTGGG
>DAOTZR010000076.1:0-17871 GCA_034434315.1 Anaerolineae bacterium | reverse complement strand
ATTGACGTGGGCGGTGTTTTTATGCCATCTCAGGCTTCCTGCTACTTGACCACAGTGGCTTCTGGTGTTGGAAGCCAGCAAACCACGACTAAGGCTGAAAATCAGAGCGGTCAAGTCCTATGTTCCCTCATGCCAGGACTGGAGGTAAAGACGCTGCTCTTCAGTCAATACGTCAATCTTCACCCCCATCGCTTCGAGCTTGAGCGCGGCAATGGCCTGGTCAATTTCTTCTGGCACGGAGTAGACGGTTTTCTCCAATTTGTCGGCATGGCGCAGCATGTACTCGGCACTGAGTGCCTGGTTGGCAAAGGACATATCCATCACGGCGCTGGGATGGCCTTCCGCAGCGGCCAGATTGACCAGACGGCCCTCGGCCAGGACGTGAATGCGCCGACCATCATTGAGGGTGTACTCCTCAACGAAGGGGCGCACGCGGCGCGGCGGCGCTACAGCCAGCTCCGCCAGGGCCGGCAGGTTCAGCTCCACGTTGAAGTGCCCGGAGTTGCACACGATGGCACCATCCTTCATCACTTCAAAATGCTGGCGGTCAATCACGTTCTTGTTGCCGGTTGAGGTGACGAAGATGTCACCCTGCGGCGCGGCTTCGATCATGGGCATCACGCGATAGCCATCCATGACAGCCTCCAGCGCCTTGAGCGGGTCAATTTCGGTGACGATGACGTTGGCGCCCATGCCCTTAGCCCGCATGGCGATGCCGCGGCTGCACCAGCCGTATCCCGCTACGACCACGGTTTTCCCGGCTACCAGGACGTTCGTAGCCCGGATGATGCCATCCATGGTGGATTGGCCGGTCCCGTAGCGGTTGTCGAACAAGTGCTTGGTCAGGGCATCGTTCACGGCAATGATAGGGTAGGCCAACGCGCCTTCTTTGGCCATAGCGCGCAGGCGGATCACGCCCGTCGTCGTCTCCTCCGTGCCACCGATGACGCCCGGCAGCACTTCGCGGCGTTTATCGTGGAGCACGCTCACCAGGTCCGCCCCGTCGTCCATCGTCATATGCGGCTTGTGATCTAACGCGGCGTGAATGTGCTCGTAATACGTGTTATTATCCTCGCCTTTGATGGCGTAGACGGGAATTTCATCGTAGGTCACCAGCGCCGCAGCGACATCGTCCTGGGTGCTGAGCGGATTGCTGGCGATGAGCACAATATCAGCGCCGCCCGCATGCAGGGTGCGGACCAGATTGGCGGTCTCGGTGGTAACGTGCAGGCAGGCCGACATGCGCACGCCCTTGAGCGGTTGCTCGGCAGCAAAGCGTTCGCGGATCGCGCGCAGGACGGGCATCTCCCGTTCGGCCCACTCAATGCGCAAACGCCCACCTGGGGCCAGGTTCAAATCTTTAACATGAAACTTCATCTTTCACTCCTTACCGTTGATGAATGTAAACGTCAATGTTCAGGCCCGACCTTGAAAGTGGACCACAAAAGCATCGTCGCCAAAATGAGCCCGATAACGCGCCACGAACTCCTGGGGCGTGTAGTGGTGCGATTGAGGCCCCATCTGTTCCAGGACATAGGTGGCAGCCAGGGCGCCGATACGGCCGCAGACCTCCCAGGGCAGGCCCAGGCTCAAGCCTTTGAGCAGACCAGCGCGATAGGCATCGCCTACGCCAGTGGGGTCTTCGATCCGTTGCGGCGGGACAATCGGGACCTGGATCGGCTGGTCGGCCCAAATCATAGACCCGTCCGGCCCCTGGGTGACGATCACGGCGCGCCTGACCGCGGCGCGGATGGCCTCGGCGCTCAGGCCCGTTTTTTCTTTAATCAGCTCAAACTCGTAGTCGTTGACGATCAGGATGTCCGCGCCCTCGAAACCGGCGCGCAGGGTCTCCCCGTCCACCCGTGCCACCTGCTGACTGGGATCGTACATGTAGGGGATGTGCAACGCTTTGCACTCAGCTACGTAGCGTTCCATTGCTACGGGATCGTTGGGGGAGATAACCACCATATCCAGCGGGCCGGGTACAGCGTGGAAGGAAAGCTCGCGCGCGCGCAGCATAGCCCCGGCGTAGAATGTGGCGATCTGATTCTGATCCAGGTCGGTGTTCACGAAGAACGATGCGGTGAACTCACCGGGATAGGCCCGGATCAGACTGGTATCCACGCCGCAGCTTTCCAGCCAGGCCCGATACTCGCCGAAGTCCTCGCCGACCGTTGCCATCACCCGCGGACGCTCGCCCAGCAGGGCCAGGGTGTAGGCGATGTTGGTGGCGCAACCGCCGCGTTGTTTCTTCATCGTATCCACCAGGAAGCTTACGCTGATCTTTTGCAGCCGGTCCGGGCGGATATGGTCCAGAAAATGCCCTGGAAAGGACATGATATAGTCAAACGCAATCGAACCTGTGATGATAATCTCCATCTTTTGCCCTCAAGCATAAAATCGAGCCGTGCCCTGGTGGGGACGGCCCTGATGGGGGTAAATGTACCATAGAATGGGAGTTTGTCCACTGCATTGAACTGCCCCACCCAACCCCGAACCCTGAGCTATGCATGACCCAGATCACGCCGCAGAGGGATGCCCGTAGGCCAGTTGTCCTGCAATGATGGGAGGCTCCTCTTGGACCTGTGACCAACGGTCGGCCTGCGCTGACCGAGAAACCAGGCGTTGGCGCAGTCCGACGCCTGGTGCCGTAGGTGTCCCGGTTGTAAGGGTACAGCATGCCTTCCCCTTTTAATCGGCGGCGCCAGGGGACTTCGACCTGGACGGAGCTGGTGTAGGAGTTTCCACCTTGGCGCCTCCGCGATGGCCTGTCTCGCCGTCCGGTTGCCTGTCACGCGACGCCGTACTTTGTTACCTGATTAAATTCTTAACGTTCATGACGGGGGAAAGGCCTCTAGACAACGAGATTTGGGGGCTGATAAGCAAAAAACACCCTCCCCGCTTGCAAGGAGGGTTGGGGAGGGGCTACCAGGCCGGCTGGTGTGCAAGGCCCCTTTGATGCAAAACGAGCGCAGCTCAGGGATCGAATACTACCATTCTCACCTTATCTGCTGTAGGACAACTGCTCGCAGTTGTCCTACCTGATTGTGTTCCTACCAGCTCTTCCTTGCACAGAACTGTGTACTGGATTGCGCAACCGGGCGATTTTCTGGGGAGCAAACAGGGAGCAGGCGTCCGAAAAAGTAAAATCATGGTTGACCAAACACTACGAACCGCTTGAGGTTACAGCCCTGATAGACCCCGGAGCGAGACCGCAGCGTGTGTGCAAGCGTGAATTTCCAGGGTATAATGGGAGCACCTTACCCTGATTCACCATGGAGGTTGATATGGACTTTGCACGCGCTTTTACTTTTGTCTTCGAGGATCTCGACTGGATGAAAAAACTGCTTCTTAACGCCCTGCTGATGCTGATTCCTGTTGTGGGACAAATCTACATTCTGGGCTGGAGCCTGGAGGTTGGGCGGCGGGTAGCCCAGTATGACGAGCCGGTCCGCCTGCCGGAGATTAACTTTGGGCGTTTCCTGGGTCTGGGTTTCAAGGCCCTGGTCGTCGGGTTGGTCTATGCTATTCCCGTTATTGTGCTGACGTTGCCCATGGTTATTTTTCCGGCTGTGTTAGGTCCCAACAATGGCACCAGTAACGATGCTGTCGTCGTCATCATGATGCTGTTGAATTTCTTTTGCTCTTGCCTGATTGTGCTCTACGCTCTGTTCCTGGCGTTTATCATGCCGGCGGCTTATATGCGCATGGTCATGCAGGAGCGGATTGGGGCGGCGCTGGAAATTGGGCAGGTATTCGCCCTGGTTAAGGCCGCTCCTTCGGCTTATCTGATGGTGGTGCTGGGTGTACTGGTTACCGGGTTTATCGTTCCCCTGGGAAGTGCGTTATGCCTCGTGGGGGTGGTCTTCACCGCTGCGTACGCTAACGCCGTGCTGGGTCACTTCTATGGCCAGGCCTATCGCGTGGCCAGCGCTAAAGTGGCCTGATTTGAGGTCTTAGCCCAGACGGTCCTCTTACCGGGAGCGGAAGAGGACCGTCTGGGTTTATCTGGCACTCCAGTTACAAGGCCAGACGCCCCGTGCGCCTGGCACTACTTTGACGGGCTGGCCTCGGTTCACGCACTGGATAGGGCGGCAACGTCCTCCAGGGGCCATTCCGCGCGAAATTTGCGCCCCAAAAGCCGGGCCAGATATTTGCCCCGTTTACGTATCCGCCGCACCCCGCGTTCATTAACTTCTGTAACTTCTGTGGGGCTGATGAGCTTCAATCGGATTTTGCGGAGGCCAATGTCCAGATACAGTTCTGTAACCGCCGGGGTGTTCCGCGCCAGGGCCAGGGCCAGGCGCAAAAGGGCGGAAAGGACCTCCACTTTGCTTTGCTCTTCTGGCTTGAGCAGAGCGTAGTTTTGATCTTTCTTGCGCGGACGCCGACGTTGATAGCGGACCAGGGACCCGATCAGCAAACGCTCGCGGGTATCGAAGGGCAGCAGGGGTGTGTTAAGGATGACGGGCAAGGCCCGGCGTGGATAACTGCGCGGGTGACGGTCACGCCCCAGCGTGTGCAACAAGGCCGCGCATTCCAGCCAGAAGCGCTCCTCGCGTCCCAGGTGGTGCAGGGGCTGTAATTGATCGAAGAGCTGCAGGGCGAGATGGCTCACGTTCAGGCGTTCCTGCTCATCTTCCTCCGTGTTGGGGCCGCGCGTCCGTATCAAATCCAGAACCGGTACTAACCGCCGGTCCAGGGTCACGTCGTTGTCTTCAGGGGGTGATGGTGCATCGTTGCGCGGCGCCGGGTCAGTGCTGGCGGTGATGAGCGATGGGAATTCAGGAATGCCAGCCGCGCGACAGGCCTCCCAGACTTCAGCGACGGCGTAGGGGACCTGACGCAGCTCGACCCTCACGCCTGTTTCGTCCACATCCAGCCAGGCATACCGGGCCTCGGCCCGGCCATCCGTAAAAGAACCTGCTGCGCCCACATTGATGCAGAGCATTTCCCCCAGACGCTGGATAAAAGGCGCTGCACCGGAGCTGAGGACGAGCACCTCGGCCTGGACTTTCTGGAACAGGCGCAGCCAGGCTTCGACGGGCAGGTCCGGACGCGGTTCCCCGTCATCCCCTGACCCTGGCGTTTGCGCCAACAGGAATTGCCGCCCTTGCAGGGTGAAACGCAGACTGGTGGAAAGCAGGCGCAAATAGCGCCGCTGTTCTTGATTGAGCTGGTGGTAGGTCCAGCAGTCGGTGGAGAGCAGCTCTTCCGATTCGCGATCGGCATCGGCGCAGCGCAGGACAGCAAGGTCACCCTGCCCGATGACACCCAGGGTGCAGAGGGGCATCAGGTGCTCCATCACTTCTGCGGGATGGGGGCCATAGGAAATCCAGTCACCGATACACCAGAGCGCGTCGTAGGATTGCCCCCTGAGGTCGTCCAGCACCGCCTTCAGGGCGGGCAGGTTGGCATGGATGCGCGCCAGCACAACAATCCGCATCAGTAGTCCTCCAGGTTCCACAGACCACGATGTTCCAGGAGCCAGGCCTGGGAGTCCAGTTCAGGCTCTCCCGCGTCGGGCCTACAACGCTCGTAATGGCCATCGCTGAACAGGCGCCGCGCTTTGACGTTGTCGCGCAGGTGTATGGAAAGGATATGGTCGCGGATGATGGTGCGCAGGCGCGGGTCCTCCACCGGGAACAGCAGCTCTACCCGGCGGTCCAGGTTGCGCGGCATCAGGTCCGCGCTGCCCAGGAACATCTCATCATTGCCGCCGTTGCGGAAGTAGTAGATGCGAGCGTGTTCCAGGAAACGCCCGACGATGGAGGTGACGTTGATGGTTTCGCTCAGGCCGGGGATGCCGGGCCGCAGGGCGCACAGGCTGCGCACCTGCAGGTCCACTTTGACGCCGGCCTGGGATGCCCGATAGAGGGCCTGGATGCAGGGCTTGTCCACCAGGGCGTTCATTTTGAAGGCGATATAGCCATCTCCGTATTGCTGATGGCGGCGGATTTCCCGCTCGATACGGGCAATCAGGCTATCGCGCATGCCGGTCGGCGCAATCAGCAGCTTGCGGTAGGCCGTTTTGCGCGAGTAGCCGGTGAGGGCGTTGAACAGGTCCGCCGCATCCGCGCCGATATCGGGATCGGTGGTGAAGAAGCCAATATCGGCGTAGACGCGCGCCGTGCTGGCATTGTAATTGCCGGTGCTCATGTGCACGTAGCGCACGATGCCATCGGCTTCGCGGCGCACGACCATGCAGAGTTTGGCGTGCGTCTTCAGGCCGATCAGGCCGTAAACAACGTGAACCCCTGCGCGCTCCAGCGCCCGCGCCCAGGTGATGTTGTTTTCCTCATCGAAACGCGCCTTAAGCTCGACCAGCACGGCTACCTGTTTCCCTTCCTCACGGGCTTCCATCAGCGCCTGGACGATGGGTGAGTTGCTCCCCACGCGGTAAAGGGTCTGCTTGATGGCCAGGACCTCGGGATCGCGAGCGGCAGCGCGCACAAAGTCCACGACCGGCGTGAAGCTATCGTAGGGATGGTACAGAATCCACTCCCGCCGACGCAGGGCTTCAAACAGATCGGGCTGACTCAGGGCGCGCGGCACGGAAGGCAGAAAGGGGGGATCTTTCAGGTCCGGACGTTTGACGCTGAGCAGCTCCATGAGTTTGGCCGTGCCCAGCGGCGGGGGGACGGTGTAAATCTGGTAGGGCGCAACGCCCAGGTGCTGGACGAGCATATCGCGGATGCGTCGGGGCATATCGGGGACGATTTCCAGGCGCACGGTGGAACCGAAGTGACGCAGGCTCACGCTCTCTTCCACGACGGTCATCAGGTCCGCAGCTTCGTCCTCTTCGATTTCAAAATCCGCGTCGCGGGTGATGCGGAAGGCATAGGCCGCCACGATCTCCAGACCGGGGAAAAGCAAATCGAGATTGGCGCTGATGACCTCTTCCAGCCAGACGAAGTTATCTTCTTTGGTTTCCCGTAGCCCTAGCAGCTCATCGGCGTTCTCTTCGCTGGGGATGCGCAACAGTCGGGGGAAGGCATCGGGAATTTTCAGGCGTGCAAAACGCTCTCCCCGCTCCGGGTCGCGCACGATGATGGCTAGGTTGAGGCTGAGGTTGGAGATGTGGGGAAAGGGATGCGCCGGGTCGAAGGCCAGGGGGGTCAGGGTGGGGAAAATCTGCTCCTCAAAATAGCGCCGCAGCACCTTGCGTTGTTTGCCTTTGAGCGCAGTGTAAGGCATGATGTGAATGCCCTCTTTTTCCAGTGCGGGCAAAAGATCGTTTTGCCAGCAGTGGGCTTGTTGCTCCAACAGTGGAATCAGGGTACTGCGAATGGCGGCAAGCTGATCGGCGGGGGAAAGCCCATCCGGTGGCGCTTCGAGCGCGCCCTGGAGCAATTGCCGGCGCAAGCCGGACACGCGAATCATGAAAAACTCATCCAGGTTGTTGGCAAAAATGGCTAGAAACTTGACCCGTTCCAGCAGGGGATGACGGCCATCGTGCGCTTCCTCAAGAACCCGTCGGTTGAACTCAATCGCGCTCAGCTCCCGGTTGATGTAAAGCGCCGGATCATCGAGGTTGAATGGCTTTCCCTTGCTTTCAGGCATGGCTCCCCCCTTGTACTCCCCCTGGTGCGCTGCTTGCTGGCATAGACAACGGGCCAGGAATCGCCAGCATCCTGTGCAATAGTATAGCATGACTTTTGGGGAACAGCGTTTCCAGGGAGCCTGAGGTTAGGGCCTATCGGTTTTTTGAAAATCAGACGCCCGCAGGGCCGGCCTCTTTCCACGTCAGCACAGCCAACACCGGATAGTGGTCCGAGGGAAAGCGCTGTCCGACGTGCCACTGATCCACCTGGGCGTTTACGACCCTGAAATGCTCCGAAACGAGGATCCAATCAATCGGCTTGCGTTCGGCTGATTGGCCAAAGCCGTGGAAGGTGGCTTCGCTTTCCGGGGTGCCATGCGCCTGGCGATACGCATCGCGCAGCTTCCCGCCGGCGGTCAGGAGCTGATAAGCGACCGAGTCCTTGTCGGCGTTGAAATCGCCGGTGACGATGACGGGTGACTCCTGCAGCACTTGATCCAGCCACTCCCGCATAAGCCGTGCCGCGCCCTCAAGCGCTGTAGGCTGATAGTCAAAGTGTGTGTTGACAAAGGTCACTACGCGCCCTGTGGGTTTATGCTTGAGTCTGGCCCACACCGTGGTTCGGGCAAAGGTGCTACCCCAACTCTTGCTGCCGGGGATCTGCGGAGTGGCGCTGAGCCAGAAATGGCCGGTCTGGAGTATCTGGAAAGCCGTCTGCCGCACGAGCAAAGGGGTCATCTCCAGGCCAGTGTCGTTGTCATTCGCGCGTCGCACGCCGTAAAAGTAGTAATCGGGGAGGCTGGACTTGACGAAATGCACCTGGGCGTCATCCCGGCATTCCTGGAGACCAGACAAATCGGGTTGGAACGCCTGGATTCTGGCGAGGACCAGCGACTTGCGCCTGTCCCAATGATTGTCGCCGTCATCGGCCAGGCCGTAACGGATATTGAAGGTCATGACTTTTATCATGGGTAGGGTTCCTTTAGCATTTTGGGGAGTGGTCTGACAAATGCGCATCAGCCACACGCGGATCAAACCCGGCGCGTCGGTTGGAAGCGCCAGGTTCGAATGGACGCGAACTTAGAGCTGCAAGGGCGCAAGCCGCTTAGGCCCTTAGCACTTCCTCCACCCGCGTTCGCACAGGCTTCAACCATATCCAAAACCTGGAGCAAAAGTGCATTTCCGCGCAAGCCCTATTCGACCCTGGCAGCACCCAGGTGTTGGGCCAGCTCCCAATCGGAGCGTGTGTTGATGTTAAAGAAAGACCAGCCTTCCGGATCCCACCGGGCGATTTCGGCTTCGGGGACAAAATCCACCTGGACCACCGCGTGCAGGTCGGCGATACGCCTTTGACCCTGCTCCAGCAGGCGCACCATGGCCGGGATACAGGCTTCTGGGCGGTAGAGGGCCACCAAAGGCTCCGGATAGCCGCGCCAGATTGGAACAATGGCATCCGCCGGGGAATGGTAACTGCGCTCCATCAGCGCGCGCAGCAGAGGGGACTGCAGAAAAGGCAAATCCGCCGCGACGACGCAGGCCCACGGCGTGCGCGCCGCCAGCAGGCCGGCGTGCAGCCCGGCCAGCACGCCCATGCCGGCGTAGAGATCGGTGACCGTGCGCACATCCAGATCGGGGAAGCTCTCCGGCTCCCGGGTTACCACAATCACCTCGCTCACCAGTGGGCGCAGGATGTCCACCACATGCTGGAGCAATGGACGGCCGTTGAAGGACAGCCAGCGCTTATCCTGTCCCATGCGCTGGCTTTTCCCCCCCGCCAGAACAACGCCACTGCAAGTAATGGCTACCCTCCGCGGAAAGGGCTATGCGTCTCCAGCCAGGCCAGCCAGTCCGCCATACCGGCGCCGGTCCTGGCCGAAAGCTTGAGGATGGGGGCGCGCGGATTCAGCGCCCGGACCAGGCCCTCAAAACGATCGGGGTTGAAGTCAAGGTGGGGCAGCAGGTCTATTTTGGTGATGATGACCAGATCCACGGCCTCGAAGATCGCCGGATATTTGTAGGGCTTATCGTCTCCTTCGGGCACACTGAGCAGCGCCACACGATACGTTTCCCCCAGATCGAACGCCACCGGGCAGATGAGATTGCCCACGTTTTCGATGAATAGCAGATCCAGCGCATCCAGGGGCAGGGCATGGAGCGCGCGATGCACCATTGGTGCATCGAGATGGCAGCCGCCGCCTGTATTGATCTGCACCACAGGGACGCCGGTTGTAGCGACAAGCTCCGCGTCTACCTGGGAGGCCGTGTCTCCCTCGATCACGCCGATCCGCAGGCGTTCCTTGAGCGCGGCGATGGTTGCCAACAGGAGCTGCGTCTTTCCTGCGCCGGGGGAAGCCATAAAATTGACAGCCGTGATGCCATGTTCGCGCAAATGCTCCCGATTCTCCTCAGCCGCCGCGTCATTGGCGTTCAGGATTTTCTCCACCACGGGAATGCGCGTTGGCACCGTCAGAGTCGGTTCCGTCGAATGTTCACCACAACCACACGTTTCACACATGCATCCTCTCCTTGTCGTAGTCGTAAAGCGCCGTTTCAGTCCGCCTCATCACCGCGGGGATGGGGCTATCACCCCGATACTTTCAACGTAAAATTCTTTACCGGCGAGCACCTCGCCCCCCTGCGCCTGGCATGTGGGACAGCGCCAATCGCGTTGGTGAGGCGTAAACTCCGTAGCGCACTGGCGACAGCGAAAACGGATAGGGACACGCTTGAAAACCAGCCGCGCTCCTTCGGCCACCGTCCCCGGCGCAAGCTGATCGAAATAAAACTGGATGGCTTCATCCACAAAGCTGGTCAAATCCCCGATGACCAGCACAATTTCGGTCACCCGCGCTCCCTGGGCATACTGGGTTGCAATGCGCAAAATCTCCTGCGTAACCGGTAACTCGTGCATGGCGGCCATTATACCGAGTCCCCAACCGGACGTCAAGAAGGCCGGCGGACTTGGTATGGCATGCCGGAGAAGGGCATGAACACGCATAAGACGCAATCAACTGATACCCTGCGCAACCTGCACGGAGCCTGGAAGCAAGGCATCTGCTCAGCCGTTGTCCCGCGAATAACGCCAAAAATCAGCGTGGTGAAGCGCTGCTGGCCTTTTTTTGACAGGTATCGAAAACGGCATTGACAAAATGCCAGAATACGGTATAGTAGCTTTGCCCCTGGGGACTCATCCAGAGAGGTGGAGGGAACGGCCCTATGAAACCTCGGCAACCGGTTAGCGACAGGGGATGCAGGTGACCTGCAATGCAAGCTAACACGGTGCCAATTCCGGCAGGGTACCAAAACCCTGAAAGATGAGAAGGGGATGTGCAGGTCCGACTGTGTGTCTACACAGGCCGCTTCTCATCGCGAGAAGCGGCCTTTTTTTGTGACTAAACTTTTAAGTAAAAGGAGGATTACATGAGCAAACAACGGAATATTGTGGTAACCCAGGCTTCTGGAGATTATATTGACACCCTGCCGGTGGAAATCGTGGAGCGCAAGGGCATCGGCCATCCCGACAGTCTATGCGATGGCATCGCTGAGCGCATTTCGGTGGAATATTCGCGCTGGTGCCTGGAGCACTTCGGGATGATTCTGCACCACAATTTCGACAAGGTGCAGCTTGTGGCGGGTGAGGCCAACGTCTATTATGGCGGTGGCGAAATGATTCGCCCCATCCGCATTCAGATTGCCGGGCGCGGCCTACCTTCCTGGAAGGGCGTCAAGGTCCCGATGGACACCATCGCCATCGAAGCGGCCCGGGCGCATCTGCGCGAAACCCTGCGTTACCTGGACCCCGTCAGTCACGTGGTGATTGACTCCTACGCCGGACGCGGCGCGGAAGAGCTGCAATACACGGTGGACAACGTCGTCGCCAACGACACCAGCTTCGGCGTCAGCCACTGGCCGCGCTCCGACGTCGAACTGACGGTTTACGAAACCGCACAGTATATCAACTACACCCTGATTAACGAACTGCCTCTGGGTGAGGACGTGAAGGTGATGGGTGCCCGCCGTGGCGATCTCATTACCCTGACCATTGCCCTCCCCTTCATCGCCAGCCGCATTCACGACGCTGCGGAGTACATCGAGGCCAAAACGGCGGCCCAGGCAGCGATTCAGCGCTTTGCCGAAACCCTCACACAGCGCCAGGTCCGCGTTGACGTGAACACGGCGGATAACGTCGAGGCCGACGCGGTCTACCTCACGCTCACCGGTACCTCCGCCGAGCAGGGTGACGACGGCGCTGTGGGCCGCGGCAACCGCGTCAACGGCCTGATCACGCCTTTCCGCGCCACCAGCCTGGAGGCTGCCGCCGGTAAGAACCCCGTTTCGCACGTCGGCAAGCTCTACAACCTCCTGGCCCTGGAGACCTCCCAGGCCATCGTCGAGCAGGTGCCGGAAGTGCGCGCGGCTACCGTCTACATCCTCTCGCAGATTGGCCACCCGTTGGATGAGCCGTTGGTGGCGACGGTCCAGATCAACACCCGCAATGGCGAGCTGAAGGAAAGCGTCCGCGCCGCCGTGGCTACCATTGTGGATGCCAAACTGGCCGACATTGACGGCCTGCGCGAGCGCATCCTGGCCCGCAAGCTGGCGGTGTGCTGAGATCCTGCGCCACTCAGGCACCAGGGCCGCTGTTCAAGCGGCCCTGGTGTGTTTTTACAGAACTTCGTACGGGTCTAACTCCACTGACCAGCCCGGAGGAATTTCCAGGCGGCTGACCAGGTCCAGAGGGTCCGCACAACGAATCAGGATCTGCCAGCGACTACGGCCACGCAGGCGCGCAAAAAAGGCCGGGGCGGGACCGATCAGGTCCGGGGCGGTTATGCCCTGCTGGCGCAGGCTCTCGGCCAGATGCTCCGCGGCCCGGCGTGCCCGCTCCTCCTGCGGATGGCGATACATCAGGCGCACCAGGCGCACCGCCGGCGGATAGCCCAGGCTGCGGCGTAAGGCCAGTTCCTGTTCTGCAAAGCCGGCGTAATCATGGCGGGCCACATACAGAAACACGGGATGCTCCGGCATGTAGGTCTGGACAATCACCTGCCCGCCCAGATAGCTGCGTCCGGCGCGTCCGGCCACCTGCGTGAGTAACTGGAAGGTGCGCTCCGTCGCGCGGAAGTCCGGGAGCTGCAGTCCTGTATCCGCGGCGATGATGCCCACCACGGTCACGCGCGGGAAGTCCAGCCCGCGCGCCAGCATCTGCGTACCGATGAGCATGTCCGCCTCCCCCCCGGCAAAGCGCGAAAGCAGAGTGGCGTGCAGGGCGGCATCGCGCACCGTGTCGCGGTCCCAACGCAAAAGGCGCGCCTGGGGCCAGCGTTCTCGAACCTGAGCCTCCAACCCTTCCGTCCCCAGACCAAACGCCTTAACCCGCGCCGATCCACATTCCGGACAGCGCGCAGGAAGCTGTCGGCGGTGATTGCAATGGTGACAGACCAGATGCCCGATGCCGGCATGGAGCACCAGCGGGACGGCACAACGGGGGCAGGTCGCCGTCCAGCCACAATCGCGGCAAAACACATGGGTCGCCGTCCCCCGCCGATTGAGGAAGAGGATGACCTGCTCCTGCCGCGCCAGGGCCGCGTCCACAGCGGCCTGCAGGCTGCGGCTGAAGATAGAGCGGTTCCCGGCTTTCAACTCGGCGCGCAGGTCCACGATCTGCACCTGGGGCAGCGGAAGCGGATAAGCGTCGGGCGCATCGCCGGCTGCGGCCCGCATCCCCGAAACACCCCAGGCCTGGACCATGCGCCGGTCGGCGAGCACGCGCTGCGGCAGGCTTAGCAGGCGATAGTGTCCATCCAGGGCGCGCTGATAGCTCTCCAATGAGGGCGTGGCGCTGCCCAGGATGACCAGGGCGCGGCTGTGCCGGGCCAGGGCGATGGCTACCTCACGGGCGTGATAGAAAGGACGGCGCAGATTGCGGTAGCTTTCCGCTTCTTCCTCATCCAGCACCAGCAGGCCCAAATCCCGGAAAGGGGCGAACAACGCCGAGCGTGCACCAATCAGAATGCGCAACACGCCGCTGCGGATTTGCTCCCAGATCAGACGGCGTTCACGGGGACTCAGGCCGCTGTGCCAGACGCCAACCTGATGCGGGAAACGGCGCTCGAAGCGAGCGACCATCTGCGGGGTCAGGCTGATTTCCGGCACCAGGATCAGGGCCTGGCGCCCCTGGCCCAGCACGTACTGCGTGGCCCGCAGGTACAGCTCGGTCTTGCCGGAGCCGGTGACACCCCATAGCAACACGGGAGCGCCGGGGAGAGGCTCGGCCAGCCAGGCCGCCAGCCGTTCCCAGGCCGTGGCCTGATCGGGTGTGAGGACAGGCGGAACGTCGGAAGGTACAAAACGCCAGTCCAGAGGGGCGGAGGATGGCAGGCGATCCAGCAGAGCAACCAGGCCGCGTTCGGCCAGGGTTTTGAGGTGTTGGACCTGCGCCGCGCATTGCGCGTAGACCAACGCAACGTCGAGCGGGACGGCCTCGGCCTGCAATAGCTCCAGGATGGCCCGGTAGACGGGAAGACGCAGGCCGTGCAGCCCCGCGTCCCATGCTTCCGGCGGACGCAGGAGCTGAACGTAGCGGATAGGGGCGCGTCCGCCCCCGGCCCATCCCACGCCACGGTGTACGCGGATGAGCTGATGCCGCAGCAGCTCCAGGCGGGCATGGCGCAGCGCGCTCGTGGGGAGCATCCGGCGCGCCTGAGCGCCGCGCACCGTCCCGCGCTGCCACAGTAGCTCCAGGAGCTGACGGGCCTCGGCGGAAAGCGCCAGACCAGGCGGGATGCGTTTGACGCGCGCCGTGTATTCCCACTCCACCCGTGGCCGTTGCCCCGGTGGCAGGAACAGGCGCACGCACAGATGCAGCGGGGTGAGGGTGGATTCGGCCAGCCAGTGCGCCAGGGCTAACTGCGTTTCGTTTACCAGCGGTTCGGCGCTCAGCAGCGCCTCGATGGGGCGCGGATGGGGCACGCTGGGGTTATCGAGCAGGGTCAGCACCAGGCCGGGCAGGCTGCGCTGCCGCACGGGGACGCGCACCAGGTGCCCCGGCTGCACGGCCATCCCGTCGGGAATGCTATAGTCCAGGACGGGGGAAGCGCCGAGGCGTATTTCCCAAAATACCAGCACCTGTGCGTACTTCACCCGTGCCTCCCCGGTTTTTTGTGGATCAGGGCCGCAGCTCCAGCAGGCGCTGATAAAGTACCCGCATCTGGCGTCCACTGCGTTCCCAGGAGAAGTGGCGCGCGGCACGCTGTCGCAGCGCCTCACCCATCTGTTGGGCCACCACCGGATTGCGCAGCACAAAAGCCATGGCTTCGGCCAGGGCCTTCACGTCGCCGATGGGGCGGGCGTAGATGCCCAGATCCCCCAGATACTCCCGACTTACCTGGGTGTCGAAAGCCACGGTTGGTAGAGCCATCGCCATATAATTCAGAATTTTGCCGCTGCCCTCTGTGGCTGAAAGCTTTGGGGCCACGGCCAGATCGCCCAGGGCCAGATAAGCCGGGGCCTGGTCATAGGCGACTTTGCCCGTAAAAATCACATCCTCCGCGGTTAGCCCCAGTTCCGCGGCGTAGCGCCGATAGCGCTCCACATTTGGGAAACCCATCACCAACACGCTGAGCGGATAGTTCTGCTGGCGCAAGCGGGCAGTTGCCTCCAGCAAATGCGGCACCCCCTGATAGTCGGTGAGCAGTCCCAAAAACACCGCCACCTGGCGTTCATCCGGGATGCCCAGGGCCGCGCGACGGGCGGCGCGCTCCTCCGCCGTAAGCACCTCCGGCGTGAAAAAGTCCAGATTGACGCTGTCGGGCAAGGGATAGACCGCCTCGGCGCGCAGAAACTCGCGTCGGAGCAGGTCGGCGCTGTGCACCGTGCTGGTGACGATCATCTGGGGCATCTCGACGATGCGCTCCTCCAGGCGGCGCCACCAGTAGTAGAAAACGCTATTGGGCTTCAGAAAGCCATGATCCACCATTTCGGCGGTCAGGCTGCCCTGAAAATCGAACAGGACGGGAATCCGCAACAGGCGTCCGATGACACTGCCCAGCAGTGCGCCCTCATGCAGATGGCCGTGAATCAAATCCGGTTTCCAGCGCCGGGCCTCCTGCAGCGCTTTGAAGAAGAGCAGGATGTCAAAAGCCATCTTGTGCGCCGAGGATCCCACCTCATAGTCCGCGCGCCAGGGCGTTGGCGCGCAGCGCACGATGTCCAATCCGGGCCAGTCCCGGCCCTGGTAGTAGGTGACGATGCGCACCTGCATCCCCAGCTTTAACAGGGCGCGCGCCTCTTCCAGGATGCGGACGTGACAGCCGTAATCCAGGAAAAACGATGTCGGGGCGATCATCAGGATGCGTTGAGGTTGGGTCAAAGCTTACCTCTTACGCTCCGGGTCTTCGTCATCCTGCCAGGCGGCGCCACTGAGCCAGCCTCCCACCAACAGGGTTGAGGCCTGCTCGCCCACACCGGGGATGTGTGGTAGACGGGGATCTGGTTCCCAGATGCGTTCGGGCGCTTCCAACAAAATCCAGGACTCGCGCAGCTTATTCAGGCGCGTCAAGGTTTCCTCAAGCGCCTCGCCCTGCTCCCGCTCCAACAGGGCCTGCAAGCCTGTCAACTGGCGCTGCACCTCCTCCAGAGCGCGTTGCAGCGTGGCGCGGTTGAAAAACGTGACCATGCGCAGGGATTCGGGATCCACGTCCAGCGGGGCCGTAGCCATGGCCAGGGTACGTCCGGCGGCTTTACGCGCTTCGACCCAGCCCGGTGAGTTGAACAGGCTTTGCGCCAGCGCGGCGGCGACCCAGGCCGGCAGTACATCGCTGTACAGACGGGTGGCGTCGTGTTCGGCGGGCGCCATGAAATAGGGCGTTGCGCCCAGGGTGCGCGCCAGGTTGATGACGGCTTTCACCGCGCCGGGATGGTCTTCCGCGCGGGCGGTAATGGCATAGGTCGCTTTGTGGAACAGATCGGCTCGTGCCGTGTGCGTTCCACGCAGCAGGCCCCAGCCCTCGGCCGTCGGCGCCAGGAAGGGATCCGCGCCGACGAAATAATTCCCCGCTGGCAGGCTTTCCGCGGCCCACTGCAACACCGGGGCTTTCAAGGGAGCCGTATCGGTAAGCACCACCCCGGCGCGTGGCGGCAATAACTGGCCGATGACCTGCAGCAGCTCCCGCATTTCGGACAAGGGGACGGCCAGGATCACCAGCACAGCCCGCTGCAGGGCCAGGTCCAGATTGTATTCGATGCGATCGAACGCTCCCTTCTTCAGGGCCAGGCGTGCCACTTCCGGTTCGCGATCGTGACCGACCAGCTCCAGGCGGTCGGCATCACGCGATTGTTTCAAGGCCAGGCCCATCGAGGTGCCGATGCAGCCTGTTCCGATGATGGTAATTCGTCGTTTTTCAGCCTGTTTCATACCTGCATCCTTTCTTAGAGTCACAGCCTGTTACGCCAGGCGAGCGATTCATGCTGTGAAGTGCTTTGGTAGCGCAACGATTTCGCCATCCGCAGCCCCCTGTTCCGTTTTTTAAGCGAGGGCGGAAATAGGGGCCAATGAGATAAAGGGCAAGATCCTGGCCGAGCTGCACGCTGTGGCGCAGGATTTATCTTGCACCACACGCCACAATCCCATGGGATCGAGGTGCAGCGCTTTGTGAGACAGGATTTTGCTGTGTTTAACGCTGATACTTCTGGATGACTCCAGGCGCTGATTTTAGCCCTCATTACTCTCCCAAACCCATGCGGACGGGACGTCCGCGCACCCAGGACTGAGATTCGGTAAGAGTGTGGCGCATTTTCCATAGTATCGCTTGGGATGCTATCACCCCAGGGAGTCATCCAGGGCCTGCAAGGCAGCCAGCTCCGCCGCGGCGGGAGCGGGAGCGTGATGCTCACGGACCCACTGCACAATCCGCGGTGATGTCCCGATAGTGCTCAGCAGGTCGGCCCCCCATTCCGCATGGCGCGCGCGGATCACCAGCCCCCGGCGCCAGCCGCGCGCAGGCCCCTGGGCCCAACGCGCAGCGTGAGCAGGCGCCAGCCATTCCACCAGGACGACCGCTACCCGCTCCCATACATGCGGATGCAGCAGGCTTTTGCCCACATCATGCAAAAGCGCCGTTTTGATGAGGTCCACATCCTGCCAGCCCTGGGCCTCCAGGGCCTGGGCCAGGGCGATGCTGTGCAGACGGTCCGCGCGGGCCATACGTTGAAAAAGCGCCAGCTCCGCTGGCGCCAGGTATCGCGCGGCGTAGCTTCCATCTACTCGCCGCAAGGGCGCGGTGATGGTATGCCAGAACTGGGCTACACGGTGACGAATCCGTGCGTAA
>DAOTZR010000075.1:0-6614 GCA_034434315.1 Anaerolineae bacterium | reverse complement strand
TGTGTACATTGACGCTGGGGTACGTATCGGCAACAACGTCAAAATCCAGAACGGGATTTCGATCTATCACGGCGTTACCCTGGACGATGGCGTTTTTTGCGGCCCACATTGCGTCTTTACCAACGACAAACGCCCGCGCGCCATCAATCCGGATGGTAGTTTGAAAAGCGCGGATGATTGGGAGCTGAGTGAGACCCTGGTGAAAACCGGGGCCTCGATTGGCGCCAATGCGACCATTGTTTGTGGCGTGACCATTGGGCGGTGGGCTATGATCGGATCGGGCTCAGTGGTGACCCGTGACGTGCCCGATTATGGTCTGGTCTATGGCAACCCCGCCCGTCTGCACGGTTTTGTCTGCCCCTGTGGGGAAAAGCTGGTCGCTGGTGAGGTGCAGGATGCCATGATGCACGCGCATTGCCCGGCCTGCCAGGCCGTCATTGAAATCCCTTTAGAAACCTGGAGCAAAGCCGAATGATCCCTATTGCTAAGCCCATGATAGGTGAAGAGGAAAAACAGGCCGTTTTGGAGGTTCTGGATTCCGGTGTGATTGCTCAGGGGCCGCGGGTGAAAGCCTTTGAAGAGGCCTTCGCGGCAATGTGCGGCGTCAATCACGCCATAGCGACCAGCAGCGGTACGACCGCGCTGCACGTTGCCTTGCTGGCGCACGGCATTGGCCCTGGGGATGAGGTGATCACCACGCCTTTTACCTTCATCGCATCGGCCAACAGCATCCTGTACGTAGGGGCCAGACCTGTTTTTGTGGATATTGATCCGCGGACGTTTAACATAGACGTGACGCAGATTGAAGCGGCTATCACATCTCGTACGCGCGCCATCATGCCCGTGCACCTGTTTGGTCTGGCCTGTGATATGGACCTCATTATGGCCATCGCCGAAAAACATGGCTTGGTCGTGATCGAAGATGCATGCCAGTCTCACGGCGCGGAGTACAAAGGCCGGCGCGTGGGCTCTTTCGGCACGGGGGCTTTTTCCCTTTATCCTACCAAAAACATCACCTCGGCTGAGGGGGGCATGATCACCACCAACGACCCGGTGATTGACGAAGAGTGCCGCGTGATTCGTCAGCACGGTATGCGCCGGCGCTATTATCACGATGAGCTGGGCTTCAATTTCCGCATGACCGATGTCCACGCGGCCATCGGCCTGGCCCAATTGCAAAAACTGGAGCGTTTCAACGCTGCCCGGCAGGCGAACGCTGCTTACTTGAGCGCGCACCTGAAGGGGGTTGAAGTCCCTTATGTCCCGGAAGGATACACGCACGTCTTCCATCAGTACACGGTGCGCGTTCCCGATGGACGCCGGGATGCCCTGCTGCAGCACCTTACGGCTAACGGGATAGGTACAGGGGTCTATTATCCCGTTCCCATTCACAAGCAGACCTTCTACGTTGAGCAACTGGGATACAGGGACACCTTCCCCGAAGCGGAACGCGCCGCTGCCGAAGTGCTCTCCCTGCCCGTGCACCCGGCTCTGACCCTACAGGACCTGGAAACGATTGTCTCCGTCATCAATGCATTCATGGAGAGCTGAATATGGCTGACTTGAAGGCGGCTGTTATTGGGGTCGGGGCCATGGGCCAGAATCATGCGCGTGTCTATACCGAACTGAAGAACACGCGCCTGGTGGCTGTGGCCGATGCCGTACCTGAAACCGGGGAACGCATTGGCGCGAAGTACGCGGTTCCGACCTACACAGATTTTCGTGAGCTTCTGGAGCGCGAGCGCCCGGATATTGTCAGCGTAGTGGTGCCAACGCAAGAGCATCGCCCGGTGGTCGAGGCCGCGCTTGAGGCTGGTTGTCATGTGCTGGTGGAAAAGCCCATTGCCGGTACGATAGCCGACGCCGAAGCCATTATCGCCAAAGCCGAAGCGCTGGAACGTAAGTTGATGGTCGGGCACATCGTGCGCTTTAGTCCGGCTATCCAGGCCCTCAAACAACACCTGGAGGCGGGGGAACTGGGGCGAATCTTCCAGATCGTTTGCCGGCGGACCGGGCCTTTCCCGGCGCGCGTCCGGGATGTGGGGGTGGTGGTGGACCTGGCCCCGCACGACCTGGATGTGATGCGCTTCATTACCGGGGATGAAGTGGTGCGGCTTTATGCCGAAACCGAGCGGCGCATTCACACGGCGCACGAGGACATGCTGCTGGGTTTACTGCGTTTCCGCAGCGGTGTGGCAGGGCTACTGGAAATCAACTGGCTTACTCCTCAGAAAGTACGTGACGTCATTGTGCTGGGCGAGCGGGGTATGTTCCGTGTCGATGATTTGACCCAGGATCTGTATTTCTACGAAAACGCCGATGCCAGTGGCCTGGACTGGCCCCATCTGAGCCTCTTGAAGGGCGTGAGTGAGGGGCGCATGGTGCGCTATCCCATCGTGCGCTATGAACCCCTCAAGGCCGAGCTGGATGCTTTTGTCAGGGCCATTATAGCCGACCAGCCCGTGCCAGTCACAGGACAGGATGGCCTCTGGGCTTTGCGTCTGGCCCTGGCCCTGGTGGAATCCGGGCGCACGCAACGTTTGATCGAGGTGGATGATGTTCACTGAGTTGCGGGATAAAATTGCACGTCGTGAGGCCCGTCTGGCCGTGATTGGCCTGGGCTATGTCGGCCTGCCGGTGGCCTGTGTCTTTGCCGAAGCCGGCTTTCAGGTGGTAGGGGTGGAAATCCGGCCTGAGCGCGTAGAACTTATCAATGCCGGGCGTTCCCCCATCGCGGGCGAGGAACCAGGGCTGGACGAGCTCCTGGCGCGCGTCGTCGCTTCGGGCTGTCTGCGGGCAACGACAAATTACCTTGACTTGCGTGAGTGCGACATCGTTCTGATTGATGTGGAAACGCCGGTGGATGAGGACCATGTGCCGCGGTATCAGGCGCTGCGTTCCGCCTGCCAGGCCCTGGGACCAGTGCTCAAACCCGGCGCCCTGGTGATCGTGGAATCCACCATCGCACCGGGGACCATAGATCGCGTAGTACGGCCGGTGTTGGAGGCCAGCTCCGGCAAACGTTCCGGGGTTGATTTCTACCTGGGTGCTTGTCCGGAGCGGGTCATGCCGGGCAAATTGCTGGCCAATTTGCGCACTCTCAGCCGTGTTTGCGGCGGTGAAGCGCCAGAGGTGGCTGAAACCATGATCGCCCTCTACCGCACCATCATTCCCCAGGCTGACCTGGATGCAGCCGACTGTGTGACGGCAGAACTGGTGAAGACCACCGAAAACGCCTTCCGCGACGTGAACATCGCTTTTGCCAATGAGGTTGCCCTGATCTGTGAAGCCGTTGGCGCGAATGTGGATCGGGTGCGCGAGCTGGTGAACAAATCACCGGGGCGGAATATGCACATCGCCGGTGCGGGGGTGGGAGGACATTGCATTCCCAAAGACCCGTGGTTGCTGGCTTATGGAGCCCAGGGACGCGCGGCATTACGCCTTATTCCAACCGCACGGGCGGTTAATGATGCGATGCCGTTGCACGTCGCCGGGCTTCTGGAAGATGCCCTGGCCGAACGGGGCAAGGAAATACGAGGCGCGCGGATCCTGGTGATGGGCTACGCTTACCTGGAGAATTCGGATGATACCCGCAACAGCCCATCGGAGGTCCTGGTCCAGCATCTGCGCTCCGCAGGGGCCGAGGTGCGGATCCATGACCCCTGGGTTGAACCCTATCAAGGCGATCTGCTCACTCTGGCCCAGGGGTGCGATGCCGCCGTGGTCATGGTTGCCCATGCGGTTTACAAGAGCTTTAATCCCGTGCGGTTGGGCGTTCCAATTCTGGTGGATGGGCGGCGTATCTACGATCCGGCGCAGGTTCGTGCTGCGGGCATCACCTATCGCGCCGTGGGCGTAGGCAGCCTTTCACCCGCCTGATTTTCGGCGCGCTTGTAAACGGTCAGGTTCAGCACAACAGGCTGCTGCCAATGTGGCGCAGGATCATGAACGTTAAGAATTTAATCGGGTAAAGGCTGGATAGCCGAATGGGAATGGGGAGAGCAAGCCCGGTGATGATGTGGTGATTGAAATCGCCTCCTGGGCCTGCGGCCAACGGTCGGCCTACGCCGACCGGGTCATGCGTCGCTGCAGACGCCCCAGTTGTAGGGGTATACCCTTTTAATCGGCGAAATTGGTTTGTGCGGCCAGGCAGGTGTCGGCGATTGCAATCGCCGCCCAGGCCTGCGGCCAACGGTTGGCCGACCGAGAAACCAGGCGTCGGCGCAGGCGTCCCGGTTGTAGGGGTATACCCTTTTAATCGACGACGCCAGGGGCCTTCGCCCTGAACGGAGCTGGGGTAGGAGCTCCATTTTGTAGCTGGATAACTTCGGCCTCCGGCATCCTCCGCGATGGAACGTCGCGCCGTCCGGTTGCTCGTCACGCGACACCGTGCCTTGTTACCCGATTAAATTTTAAAACTTCATTATCCTGCGCAAAAACAGGATAAGTCCCGTTCTCCAAGGCTCGTCCATAACACCAGAAAGCCAGTCAAGTAGCCAGGTACCAGCTCTTCGATATAGTGCAGGAATTGAAGCCGGGGACTGAGCAGGTCCCCGGTTTGCTTTTATCGGGTTTTGGGCTATGCTTTCGGTCTGGGCCTATTCTTAAAGATGCAGGAGCTCAAGTATGCTTTATCTGGTCACAGGTGGAGCCGGGTTTATCGGATCGCACATCGTTGAAACTCTGGTGCGACGTGGCGAAGCTGTCCGCGTGTTGGATAATTTCTCATCAGGCAAGCGGGAAAACCTGGCTACCGTAAGGGATGCTATCGAGCTGATCGAAGGGGATCTGCGCGATCTGGAGAGCGTGCGGGCGGTCATGCGCGGGGTGGATTACGTGTTACACCTGGGAGCCATCGTTTCCGTTCCGGCCTCGGTGGACGATCCGCTCACGACCCATGCCGTTAACGCGACGGGCACGCTGCACGTATTACTCGCGGCGCGTGAAGCCGGCGTCAGAAGGGTGGTATTTTCTTCCTCATCGGCAGTATATGGGCAGCACCTCCCGCCCCATCATGAAGCCTTAGCTCCACAACCCCTCTCCCCTTATGCCGCTTCTAAGCTGGCGGGCGAGGCTTATGGTCGCGCGGCCTGGGAAGCTTATCGCCTGCCCTTTGTGACGCTGCGTTATTTCAATGTGTACGGGCCGCGACAGGATCCCCATTCGTACTATGCCGGCGTGATCCCTGCCTTTATCGGAAGCCTCCTCAAGGGCCAGGCGCCTATCATCTACGGCGATGGACATCAGGCGCGGGATTTTGTCTACGTAACGGATGTGGTCGAAGCGAACCTGCGGGCCTGCGTCTCCGAAAAAGCTGTAGGACAGGTTATCAATGTGGCCAGCGGGCGCTCGGTCACGGTCCTGGAGCTTCTGGCGACCCTGGTCGCTCTGTTGGATGTTAAAGTGGAGCCCGTGTTTGCTCCTCCGCGTACGGGGGAGGTGCGCTTTTCCGCCGCACAGATTGCAAAGATGCCGGACCTGCTTGGCTTCATCCCCCAGGTGGATCTGGCCCAAGGGCTGGCTCAGACAATAGCGTGGTTCAGGAGTACTTATGCCAGCGAAAGATAAAGGCCCAGCTCCTCGGATTCTGGTCACTGGAGAACCCTATCTTGTACGGCAGATCCAGCGTCAGCTTGCGGGCCGTCTTCCCCATGCCATTTACTGGCCAGAATGGAAGCACTCTCCGCGTTGGCGTAAGGCCCTGCGCCTGGCCTCGGTCCTTCCCCGTGTGGACGTATGGTATCAGCTTCAGGGATGTGCCGGGCGGGGGTGGAGTTGTGAACTGGCCCTCCGGCTGGGCGTTGCAGTGGTCTTGCACTGGTTGGGCACGGACGTCACCGACGCCCTGCGCTATTTTCGTGCTCATCCCCAGCATTTACCCCTTTTGCATAAAGTCGCACATTGGACCTTTTCCCCATGGCTGGCGGACGAACTATCCAGCCTGGGCCTATCGGCGCAGTTTATGCCCTTTCCGCAGGAAAAGGTACGGGGATTTCTGGCTCAGTTGCCGCCGGCTCTGCCGGAGACCTTTGCGATAGCCACCTACATCCGGGATGAACGTCCCGATTTCTATGGCTGGCCAAAAGTTCTGGCTCTGGCGCAACGCTACCCGGACGTGCCCATTCACGTGTTAGGGACTACGGGGGCTTTTGCCTCGACGGTGCCTTCCAATGTGCGTTTCTGGGGATGGTTAGAGGATCCGGGCCCCGTTTTACGGGAAAGCACTGTGTTGGTGCGGATGCCCGAACACGATGGGTACAGCGGGATGGTGCAGGAAGCCCTGGCTTTGGGACGGTACGTCATCTGGACCTACGCTGTGCCAGGCGTATACCAGGCGCGCTGTGAGGAAGATTTAATGGCCCGGATAGATACCTTACGCCAGGCGCATCAAAACGGAACTCTGACGTTGAATGTGCCGGGCCGGGACTATGTGGCTACCCATTTGCATCCCGACCATGCGGCAGGTCAAATTGTTGCAGGTCTACAACAGTGTGGAATACGGCGCCGATCTGAATCTGGCTGGGGTTCGGACGTGAGTTCGGACATAGTCAGGTAGATGCAAAGACGATAGCTTGGAACAAGGCATAGGCAGCCTCAGTAATCTGAAGCCACTG
>DAOTZR010000074.1:0-3198 GCA_034434315.1 Anaerolineae bacterium | reverse complement strand
GTGCCTTCGTATCCGTGATCCGCGTTTTAGGGGCAGCTCTGGCTGTGCTTGTGCTGCCCGGAAGCACGCTGGGTCTGGCCCTGGGCGGACGTCGTCCCCTGGGGCTGGCCCCTGTGGTCGGGGTGAGTCTGGCCCTTCCGCCTTTGGTGCTTTTGTGGTGGACTTCGATCGGGGCGCGCGTAACCCCGATGCTCATCTGGGACAGTTATCTCGCCCTTCTGCCGGTGACCATCTGGCTGGGAGTACGCTATCTCGCCAAAAGGCGCCCGGTATGGCGCCGGAATGGGTATGGCCTGGGCCTGATGGCCTGTCTGCTTCTGGTGCTGAGCTGGCGCTTGTTGCAGAGCGCGGAGCTGGCACTACCGGCCTGGGTGGATTCGCTGCATCATACTCACCTGGTCCAGGTGTTGCTGCGCGCGGGGCAGATTCCCATTGCCTTGGAAAGTTATGCCCCTATCCCTTTTTATTATCATTACGGATTTCACTGGCTTGCCGCTCTTTTTGCACAGCTCAGTGGACTGGAACCCCCTCAGGCCGTTCTGGTTTGGGGTCAGGTGCTCAATGCCCTGTTGAGCCTGGCCTTATACGCCCTCACGTTTGAGGTGACGCGCTCGCGCCGTGCAGGGCTGCTGGCGGCGCTGCTCACCGGCTTTATCTCCCGTTTCCCGGCTTACTACGTCAGTTGGGGGCGTTATTCTTTGTTGACGGGGGTCCTGCTGATGAGCTGGGCCATGACGCAGGCGCTGAGGACCTGGCGCGTGCCCTCCAGGACGAACGCGCTCGTCCTGGCGTTGTTGGTGTCCGGTTTGTTCCTCACCCATTATCTGACTACGCTGTACTTTGTGGCCTTTGTCGGGGCGCTGGAGGTGGTGGGCTGGCGCCTTACGGGACGGCGGCGCGGTCTCCTGCTGGTGCTGGGGGCGTGTGCCCTGGCTTTGGGGTTGACCTGGCCCTGGCTGAGCCGCATCATCCCTTACCTGAACCCCGTGGCTTATGTGAATACGCCGGCTAACGCTACCTGGTTTGACCCCGCGGCTCTGATGGAGCGCTATCATTATGTGGGGTCGCTGTTAAATGCGCCGGGGACACGGCTTATCGCGCTCTTTGCGCTGCCAGCCGCCCTGCTGGCCTGGTGGCAGAGGCGCTCTTCGGCCATCATCGTGGTGTGGGTGGCTTTGGTTTTTGTGCTTTCCCATGAGCTTCTGTTCAAGATCAATCCTTTCCGGCTGGATTTGCTGGCGATTACGATGTTTGTGCCGGGGAACGTGTTGGCGGCAGAGGGGATGGCGCGCCTGGATGAATGGTTGACCCGCTGGAGTCAGGCTTATCTGGCACAAGTCCAGCGTTGGGCGCTGGTGGGAAGTCTCCTGGTGTGGGGGATGGGGCAGAGCACAGCGATCATCAATCCGGTGACGGTGCTGGCTACGGCGGCGGATGTCAGGGCCATGCGTTGGATTGAGCAGCACGTCCCTCAGGCGGCGGTGTTTTTGATCGGGGCGACGCCCTGGCAGGGACAGGTCTATCGCGGTACGGATGGCGGCTGGTGGATTCCGTTGCTCACGGGGCGGCGCACGCTGTTACCACCGGGGATTTTTTATGTCTGGGGTGACGCCGCTTACATTCAACAGGTAGCCGGGGTGGCGAAACGTATCATGGCTCTCCAGGGGTGTGATGCGGCTTTTTGGGAGCTGGTGCGCGCGCAGGCCGTGACCCATGTATACATCGGCCCTACGGCTGGCCCGCTGAAGCCGGAGTATTTCGCGGATTGTGCAGGGGTAAATTTGCTTTACCAGCAGGAAGGTGTATACATTTATCAGGTCGTTGATCCTGGCTTTCAGGACAGGTGAGTCATCTTCAGTTTTTTCCGGGAGGATGGAGTATGGGTGCGCACAAACTGAGCTGGGCTACCATTGTGTTGTTGTTGCTTCCCTTCATCGGTATTCTCATTGTGGTCTTGCAACGTTGGATCGAATCCCGTGAAGAACCGGTAGCGGAGAAGCCCGTGGAGTTCGCTCACGCGACTGAAGAGCATGGCCATGGTAAAGCGGATGCGGAGGCCGTGCCCGCGCCGGAAGCCATCACCGCCGAGGCTGCGCCCGCGCCGGAGGCCATCGCCGCGGAGGCCGTGCCCGCGCCGGAGACCATCACCGCCGAGGCTGTACCCGCGCCGGAGGCCATCGCCGCTGAGGCCGCGCCCGCGCCGGAAGCCTTCGTTGTTGAGGATGATCTGGAGATCATCGAAGGCATTGGACCTAAAATTGCCTCGGTCCTGCGTGAAGCCGGCATTACCAGCTTTGTCCGGTTGGCGCAGGCTAAGCCGGACGAATTGCGCGAGGTGTTAAAAGCGGCGGGTGTGCGGGTGGCTTCGACTGAAACCTGGCCAGAGCAGGCTCGTCTGGCGTCTGAAGGCCGTTGGGAGGAGCTGCGGGCTTATCAGGACAGACTCAAGGGTGGCCGGCTTATCTCCTGATGCAGAGTTGGGCTACTCTGGTTCAGGCCCATGCGCGGCGTTATCCGCTCTGGCAGCGTGTTGATCTCTATAAGCTGATTTACCAGGCCGTCTTAGGGTCGGAACATGCTCTGACGAACGCCTCAAAGGCATGGGCGTATCTTCAACAGGAGTGGGCTACACTTCCGCCTGGCCCGCCGGATGAGCCGCTTTTTGAGCCGTTGCGGCCGGAGATAGGTCTGGGACGTTTGAACCTGCGCCCTTATAAGGCTCAGGGAGGGACTGTTGAGCAGCTCTGGCAGGCTTTCATGGCGGGAGCTGCGCGCACCTGGGGGACCCTGGAGGATCTGCAAATCACCTGGGATGAGGTGATTGTCCTGGCGCAGGTCGGCGCGGTGGCTTTTGCCCCCGCCGACCTGCGGGCTTTCGGACAGGCGCAACGGGCGGCTGGATTTCCGCCGGTGCATCACTCGTCCATGTATCGCGCGGCTTACCGCCCGGCTTACCGCCTGGTCTGGATTCCGGCCTGGGGTGAAACTGGTGTCTGATAGAGGCCCGGTTCCCTGACCGCTCCGCTTTTCAGCGTTACGTGCCGGACAACTGCTTAGCAGTTGTCCGGCTTGTGTTTTCTTACCCCACTCAAAACCCTTGCGGCTGGGGTTCGGACGTGAGTTCGGACATAGTCAGGTAGATGCAAAGACGATAGCTTGGAACAAGGCATAGGCAGCCTCAGTAATCTGAAGCCACTG
>DAOTZR010000073.1:0-2886 GCA_034434315.1 Anaerolineae bacterium | reverse complement strand
CAGTGGCTTCAGATTACTGAGGCTGCCTATGCCTTGTTCCAAGCTATCGTCTTTGCATCTACCTGACTATGTCCGAACTCACGTCCGAACCCCAGCTCCTTTAATTGCAAATTTGTGGTATAGTCACGCCAGGGCATTTTCACGCAGGAGGCAAACTATGTTGAAAACGCACGCATGTGGAGAACTCAACACCGCTCACATCGGGCAAGAGGTGACGCTGGCCGGCTGGGTCAACCGTCGCCGCGACCTGGGCGGAGTGGTTTTTATCGTGTTGCGCGATCGGTCGGGACTGGTGCAGGTGGTGGTCAACCCGGCCCTGGGCGAAGCCGTGGCCGAAGTAGATGAAGCACGCGGCGAAACCGTGATCCAGGTGCGCGGCATCGTGCGCCCGCGTCCAGCCGATCAGGTGAACCCGGCCTGGCCTACCGGCGCCATCGAAGTTGAAGCCCAGGCGCTTACCATCCTGGGACCGGCCCAGACCCCACCCTTCTACATTTATGAAGAAAGCCCGGTAGATGAGGCCCTGCGCCTGCGTTATCGCTATCTCGACCTGCGCCGCGCCCGGATGCAGCGCAACATTATCCTGCGCCATCGCGTGGTCAAATTCATCCGCGATTACCTGGACGCGCGCGGCTTCCTGGAAATCGAAACCCCCATGCTCTTCAAATCCACCCCGGAAGGTGCCCGCGACTATCTGGTGCCCAGCCGGGTCCATCCGGGCAAGTTCTACGCCCTGCCCCAGTCGCCGCAACAGCTCAAGCAGCTCTTGATGGTGGCCGGATTTGAGCGCTACTTCCAGATTGCCCGCTGCTTCCGCGATGAAGACCTGCGCGGTGACCGCCAACCCGAATTCACCCAGCTCGATCTGGAAATGTCCTTTGTCGAGCGCGATGATATCCTTGACGTGATTGAGGGCCTCTACACCGCCATGGTGCCGGCAGTGGCCCCGGAAAAGCGCGTGCTCAGCCCCTTCCCCCGCATGAGTTACGCCGAGGCACTGGAACGCTACGGCACCGACAAGCCCGATCTGCGGTTTGGCATGGAGCTGATAGACCTCACCCCACACCTGCACGCCAGCCAGTTCCGCGTCTTCCAGAACGCCATAGCCGAACAGGGACGCATCAAAGCCATTGTCGCTCCGGGATGTGCCCACTACACGCGCCGCGAACTTGACGAGCTGACCGCTATCGCCCGCGCCCAGGGTGCTCAAGGTCTGGTGACGCTGGCTTATCAGGAGACCGAAGTGAAAGGCCCCGCGGTGAAATTCCTCACCCAGGAGGAGCTGGACACCATCGCTCAGGTGACCGGAGCGCACACCGGCGATCTGGTCTGCATTGTAGCCGATAAGCCCGCTGTGGTAGGCCCGGCCCTTTCCGCGTTACGCCTGACCTTCCGCGACCGCCTGAATCTGGCCGATCCCAACCTGCTCGCGTTTGGCTGGGTGGTGGACTTCCCCATGTTCGAGTGGAACGTTGAAGAACAGCGCTGGGATGCCGCGCACCATCCCTTCACCATGCCGCGGCCTAACACGTATGCGGAAATGGCGGCCAATCCCGCCGCGGTCCTTTCCGAAGCTTATGACCTGGTCTGCAACGGCTATGAGCTGGCTTCCGGCTCCATCCGCGTTCACGACCCCCGCATCCAGGCCGATATTTTCAAGATGCTGGGGTATCCCGAAGAGGAGGCGAAAGCGCGCTTTGGGCACATGCTGGAAGCCTTCTCCTACGGCGCGCCGCCCCATGGCGGTATTGCACCGGGCATAGACCGCACGGTTATGCTCCTGGCCGGGGAGAGCAACATCCGCGAGGTCATCGCTTTCCCCAAGACGGCGCAGGCGACCGATCTCATGGCCGGAGCGCCCTCGGAGGTAAGCGAACGGCAGTTGCGCGAGCTGCACATTCGCATCGTCAAGGACGAATAACAACCAATCTCTCACCCCCAAGCCCCCGCTTTCCCCTAAAGGGACGAGCGGGGGCTTGAACTATGGCTTTTGCGGGCGGCTTAGCCGCCTGCAAAACCCGCTCTTAGTACGCCCTCTCCTCTCGGCGAGGGGGTGAGGTGAGGGCCAAAGTCAGCGCCACCAGGCATCCAGGCCTATTCGTGTTGAAAACAGCAAAATTTGGTTTAACAAGGCGATAGGCATTACAAAAAACCAGCGGATGGGGTATCCCATCCGCTGGTTTGTCTGAACCCGGTCAGGGTTTACGATGGCACAGCCACCAATCGAGACAATGGTCCTGGCCTTTGCGTTCCATGGCCACCTGCACCGTTTTAGCAGGCGGGATGATCACATCCTCGCCAAAGAGCGCGTTGTTGGGCCAATCGGCGGGGATGGCCACCCCCTGCGCGTCGGAAAGCTGCAGGCCCTTGACCATGCGCAGAATTTCCTGGAAATTGCGCCCCAGCTCCTGCGGGTAGTACAGAATGGCGCGGATGACGCCCTTTGGATCCACGAAGAACACAGCGCGCACGGTATTCGATCCCGCCCCAGGGTGAATCAGACCCAGCGTCTCCGCGACTGGCCCGTGATCGGCAATCAAGGGGAACTCGATCTTAACGTGAAGATGTTCCTCGATCCACTCCAACCACTTGATATGGCTGAAGACCTGATCAATGCTCATGCCGATCAGCTCAGTGTTAAGCTCACGGAACTGCGGGTACAGTTGCTGGAAGGCGTAAAACTCGGTCGTGCACACGGGCGTGAAGTCCGCCGGATGGCTGAAGAGGATAAACCACTTGCCGGCCATATCATCTGGCAGCTTCATGGTCCCCTGCGTAGTAACCACAGTCATTTCCGGAAATTTGTCCCCAATTAACGGCATGCCCATCGTTAACCTCCTTAGGATGTAGAAATGTTAAAGTCCGACTTAACGGACTTAAGACTGA
>DAOTZR010000072.1:0-8473 GCA_034434315.1 Anaerolineae bacterium | reverse complement strand
CAGTGGCTTCAGATTACTGAGGCTGCCTATGCCTTGTTCCAAGCTATCGTCTTTGCATCTACCTGACTATGTCCGAACTCACGTCCGAACCCCAGGTATCTCGACAATCTTACCAACATCAACCGCGCCGGCGATGCGCGGGAGGAAAGTTTCTACCCCGCCCTAGAAGACCTGATCCGAAAAGTAGCACAGACGATAGGTCGCCCCGAGGTCCAGGTGACCATTCAGCCCCGCCCCACCGAGGCCGGTAACCCGGATTTCCGCGTCTGGGACGGCACAAGCCGCATCGTGGGCTATATAGAGGCCAAGCCGCCCACTGAAGAACTCCTGGATCGGATTGACAAGGCCCCACGTACTGAGGAGCCGGATGAGGAGCAACGCTCACGTCCGGTTCTGAACCGGCGGCGGGGTGGGCGACCGCCCCGCCGACCGTAACCACCTGACGCCGCTCCGCTGCGCTGCGCGGCGCAGGTGAAGCGCAGGCCGGTGTAGGCCAACTGTTTGCAGTTGGCCTACACCTTTCTCAATGACCCAACGGGGCAATTCCCCGGGGCACAAACACGGCGGAGAGGTTTCGCCAGGGATCTTCTAAACGCAAAAAGCGCCGCTTACGCGGCGCTCCTTGCTCAAGTGGACTTTTTCCCCTTTTACTTGTCCAGCTCCTTCCCCTCAGGAGCAGTGCCGAAGGTGGGATTTGAACCCACACGAGGGAACCCTCACTGCGCCCTGAACGCAGCGCGTCTGCCAGTTCCGCCACTTCGGCTGATCAAAGAGCCTTTGTCCTCTCGACGGCTGGGATTGTACCGCAGCTTGAAATTTTGTCAAGTCTAGAGCATCGGCTATAATGGGCCCTGTCAAGGCGCATGACGCGATACCACTTTGAGAAGGAAAACGCATGGATCCGGAAACATTTTACCTGGGACGCACGCTGGATACCGCTCAACCTGTGGGCTGTGAAGCACGCCATCTCACCACTCACGCCCTTCTACTTGGTGCTACCGGTAGCGGCAAGACCGGCCTGGGCCTGGTGCTCATCGAAGAGGCGCTGCTCCAGGGCTATCCCGTGATTCTGCTGGACGTTAAAGGGGATCTGAGCAACCTGCTGCTCACCTTCCCCGATTTGCGCCCGGATGACTTCCTGCCCTGGGTGGATGGCGAGGCCGCGCAGCGCGCCGGTCAGACGCCCGCCGAGGCCGCAGCCAGGCTGGCGCAGACCTGGCGCGCTGGCCTGGCCAATTGGGATGTGCCCCTCGAACGCCTGCAACGTCTGCGCTCCCAGGTGGACTTCAACCTTTATACCCCCGGCGCACGGAGCGGCCGTCCGGTGAATGTGCTGGCACGCTTTGGCCAGATGCCGGATGACGATCCCGATGAGATGATCCTGCGGGCCCAGGGGCTGGCTTCCGCCCTGCTGGGCCTGGTGGGCCTGGAGACCGATCCGTTGCGCAGCCGTGAGCATACCCTGTTGAGCCAGATCATCACCCAGGCCTGGGGGCAGGGCCAGACGCTGGACCTGCCAGCGTTGATTGAGCAGATTCAACGCCCGCCTTTCGCCCAAATCGGCGCTCTGAGCCTGGAAAGTTTCTACCCGGCCCAGCAACGCTTTGAGCTGGCGACTACCCTCAACCAGTTGCTGGCAGCACCGGGCTTTGCCGTCTGGTGGATGGGTGAAACGCTGGATGTGACCCAGGCCCTTACCCTCACGCAAGGCCGTCCCCGCGCCACACTGTTCTACCTGGCGCACTTGAACGATGAACAGCGGCAGTTCTTCATCACCCTGCTGCTGGAAGAGCTGCGCGCCTGGGTCAGATCCGCGCCGGGCACCTCCACCCTGCGCGCCCTGGTCTACTTCGATGAAGTGTACGGCTTTCTGCCGCCACACCCCGCCAATCCCCCCACGAAAGCCCCCCTGTTGGGGCTGGTAAAGCAGGCCCGCGCTGCCGGCCTGGGCGTGGTACTTTCAACTCAAAATCCGGCGGATCTGGATTACAAAGGGCTGAGCAATATCGGCTTGTGGTTTGTGGGCGCGCTGCGCACCGATCGGGACCGGGAGCGCGTCCTGGAAGGGATGCGCCAGGGACTGGCCCAAAACGCCCTGGATGCGGATGAGGTGACGCGGGCCTTGAGCAGCCTTAAACCCCGGCAATTCCTGAGCTATAACGCCCTCACCGCTCAAGCCCACTTTTTCCAGAGCCGTTGGGCGATGAGCTATCTGCGCGGGCCGCTCACTCTGGCCGAGGTGCAACGGCTGCTCAGCGCAACGCCGACGGTGCCGCGAGTCCCACCTTCCCCTGCCCCAGCCAAGGCAAGCGCTACGGCTGAAACGGATGCGGGGTGGTCCGCGCGCCCGCCCGTGCTGGCGCCCGATGTACCCCAGGGCTTCTTTCCCCCCACCCTGACCGCCGCCTGGGCCTTGCATCTGGCCCGGCAAAAAGGCGACCTGACGGCGGACCCGGCCCGTCCCCCGCGCCTGGTTTACCGGCCCTACCTGCTGGGCCTGGTCACCCTGCACCTGAGTCATCAGCCCTCCTCTACCTTGCTGGTGGATGATCAGGCCTGGCGGTTGCGGCTGGACCCTTTGGTGGGAGCGGCAAGCTGGGAGCAGGCGGAACTGATAGCCGCGCGGCTTGAGGATCTCCATGCCCAGCCACCGGCGGAGGCGTTTTTCGCCCCCTTGCCGACTGCGCTGGGAGGCAAAAGCGCCTTCACGCGCTGGGAAAGCGCGCTGAAGACCCACATTTACCGCACGACTCAGGTGGAGCTGTGGACCTGCCCGCCCCTTAAGCTCTACGCCCGGCCAGGCGAGTCGCGTCCGGCTTTTCGCGAGCGGTGTCAGGCGCTGGCGCAGCAAAGGCTGCAGGCGGAACTGAACGCCGCCCGTCAAAAATTCGAGCAGAAACACCAACGCCTGGAGGAGAAGATCCGCCGCGAACGCCTGGAACTGGAACAGGAGACGGTGGAGCTGAACGAACGCCGACGTGAGGAGCTGTTGAGCGGCGCCGAAACGGTGCTGCGGCTTTTTTCGCGGCGCTCAACCTCGCGCGCCCTGTCGCAGGCCTCACGGCAGCGCCGGTACGTCAAACAAACCGAAGCCGATATTCAATCACTACGCGAAATTTTGGAGGCCGACGAGCGCAGTCTGGCTCAACTTGAGGCCGAGTGGCAGGCCCAGAGGCAGGTGATTCAGGCGCGCTGGCAACAGCCCCTGGAGCAGATTGGCAGCGTTACCCTGCGCCCGCAACGCCAGGCGATTGAGGTGCGCTTCTGCGGCCTGGCCTGGTTCCCCTTCTGGGAGGTCGTCATGGCGACCGATGCGCCCCTCTACTTGCCGGCCTACGCCCCGCCTGAACCCGATCAATCCGAAGGCTCTGCGCCTTCTTAAACCCTGTCTTGGAGCTGTCTATGGGATCGTTAAAATCATTGGTTGGAACGCTTCACGCTATCGGCTGGACGAACATGCGTCTGGCCATGTTGCAACATCATCGCAAGGCCTGGGCCGAGGCCAGTTGGGATTTTGCCCGTCGGCGCTATGGGGCCCAACGCTGGCTGGAGTATATCCGGCGCTTGCGTCTGGGCCGCAAGCCCTGGCCCCGCACCTGGCAGACGCCCGGCGCGGTCCAGCAGGGTCTGATTCACGCGCGCGGCGCGGTCATCGTGACCGAACGCGCCAGGCTGGACGTCACGTTCCTGGCCCCCGATTTCGTGCGCCTCACCTGGATCCAGGATGCGCCTGCACCACGTCCTCCCGTCCCTTACGCCATTGCTCGCCCCGAGGAGGCCTGGGAAGGGTGCGAAACCCGCTTCGAGGAGGGCGAGGAAGCCGTCATCGTCGCCTCGGAGCAGTTACAGGTGCGGGTGGAACGGATGGACGGCGCGGTGACGCTGCTGGATGCCCAGGGGCAGGTGCTGCGTCCGCGGACAGAGTTCGCCTGGGCGGCGGACGGGGCGGTGCGCGAGCGTGTGACCCTCACATCCGGGACGCGCTGTTTCGGCCTGGGCGAACGGGCCACGCCCTGGAACCGGCGCGGACGCACACACATCCTGTGGAATACCGATCCCGCCGGATACAAGCCGGGCGACGATCCGATTAACCTGAATATCCCGGTCTATGTGGCTGTTGAGCCAGAAGCACCCCAGCGGGCCTATCTGGCGTTTTACGAAAATCCCTGGTATGCCGAGTTCGATCTGGGGGCGGTGCAGTCCGATCAGGCCGAGCTGCGCTTTGCCGGAGGTATGGCACGCAGTTATCTCGCCGTCGGCCCTGTCCCGCATCTGGTAGAACGCTACACGGAGCTTACGGGCCGCCATGCGCTGCCGCCTTTGTGGATGCTGGGATACCAGCAATCGCGCTGGTCGTATTATCCCGAAGCGCGCGTGCGCAAGCTGGCCGAGGATTTCCGCGACCATCGGGTGCCCTGCGACGCCATCCATCTCGATATCCACTACATGGACGGGTACCGGGTCTTCACCTGGGATCGCGAACGTTTCCCCGATTTGCCGGGGCTGGCCGCCGAGCTGCGCGCCATGGGGATCAAGCTGGTGGCGATTATTGATCCGAGAATTAAGCAGGACCCGCATTATCCGGTTTACCAAAGCGGCCTGGCTGGCGGGCATTTTTGCACCTTGCCGGATGGGAAGCCCGTAATCGCCCCGGTCTGGCCGGGAGAGTGCGCCTTCCCGGACTTCACGGCTCCAGAGACACGCACCTGGTGGGGGGAACAGTACCGCCCCCTGGTGGAGGCGGGTCTGGCAGGTTTCTGGAACGATATGAATGAGCCGGGCGTTTTCGCCAGCAGCGGCGACCGGACGCTGCCGGAGGTGACGCAGCACGCGCTGGAGGGCCGCGGCGGGGACCACCGTGAGGCGCACAACCTTTACGGGATGCAGATGGCACGCGCCTCGCAGGAGGGCTTGCTCCGGCTGGACCCGAACCGGCGCCCTGTCGTCATCACGCGCGCCGGCTGGGCCGGGGTCCAGCGCTACGCCACGTCCTGGACGGCGGACAATCAGAGCACCTGGGCTTCGTATCGGCTGACGATACCGATGGTGCTGGGGCTAGGGCTTTCGGGTCTGGGATTCACCGGACCGGATACCGGCGGTTTTATCGGCGAATGCGACGGGGAGTTGTTCACGCGCTGGGTGCAGATGAGCGCCTTCATGCCGTTTTTCCGCGCCCATGCCGAAATCAACGCGCCCGATCAGGAGCCCTGGTCGTACGGCGAGCCGTATCTGACGATTGTGCGCCGCTTCATCGAGCTGCGCTATGAGTTATTGCCCTATCTTTACACCGCGGTCTGGCAGATGCACCGCTGGGGCTGGCCCATGGTCCGGCCTCTGGCCTGGGACGGGGCCGCGCCAGGCAGCACTTTGTGGGATGTGGACGACGCCTTCCTGTGCGGCGATGCGTTGCTGGTCGCTCCTGTGCTGGAGGCCGGCGCCCAGGAACGCGAGGTACGCCTCCCGCCGGGAGCCTGGTATGATTTCTGGAGCAACGCCGTGGTGCAGGGTGAGCGCGTCCGGGCTTTCGCACCGCTGGAAGTGACGCCGTTGTATGTGCGCGCGGGGACAGTGCTCCCGCTGGGGGAAAGCGGGGATAGCGTTGAATTCCGGATGCAGAAGTTCATCCGCCTGCATGTGTACCCGCTCCTGGAGGCAGGCAGCCGGGATTCGTGGTTGTATGAGGACGCCGGAGAAGGGCTGGCCTACCGCCAGGGGGCCTATCGCTTGAGCCGCTTGCGCCTCACACGCCAGGAGCAGCAGCTCATCCTGGATTGGGAGGCGCTGGAAGATGGCTATACGCCACCTTACGAGCATGTCGAGCTGGTGCTGAATGGGTTGGCGCGCGTGCCGCGCCGCATCGAGGCCGACGGGGAGGTCTTTGCCATCGCCGAAGCCGATCCGGTGCGCCATGTTGTGCGCCTGGGCGTTCCCCCATTCCGCCGCGTGGTGGTGGACCTGTGAGATGGCCCCGGTCGGGAAGTTTGCGGCGGCGCGTGGCGGATAAGGGTGGCTTGATGCGGCCCTGGGGGCCGCGTGAAAGCTGAAGACCGATTATCCTATCAAAGAAAAAAGAGGAGCGTATGCGCATTTTAGTAACAGGTGGTGCCGGTTATATTGGCAGTGTAGTGACCGAGCAGTTGGTTCTGGCCGGGGAGGAGGTCATCGTTTTCGATAATCTCTATCAGGGACACCGGGCGGCGGTGCATCCGGATGCGGTGTTCGTCCAGGGGGACCTGGCCCGCAAGGCCGAGATTGATGCGGTGTTCGAGACCTATCACCCCGATGCGGTGATGCATTTCGCCTCGTACTCGCTGGTGGGCGAATCTATGCAACTGCCGTTCAAGTACCTGGGTGAGAATGTCACCAACGGCCTGAATCTGCTCCAGAGCATGGTGGAACACGGCGTGAAACGCTTTATCCTGTCTTCGACGGCCAATCTGTTCGGCGAGCCAGAGCATATCCCCATCCCCGAAAGCGACCGGATTGCACCCGGTAGCCCTTACGGCGAATCCAAGGCCATCCTGGAGCGGTATTTGCACTGGCTGGATGTGATTTACGGCGTGCGGTATGCGGCGCTGCGCTATTTCAACGCGGCTGGCGCATCCGTCGCGTATGGCGAGGATCATCATCCGGAGACGCACCTGATCCCGCTGGTTCTGCAGGTGGCTTTGGGCCAACGCGAGCACATCGCGATTTACGGCGATGACTACCCCACCCCCGATGGGACCTGTATCCGGGATTACATTCACGTGATTGACCTGGCTCAGGCGCACATTCTGGCCCTGCGCGCACTGGATGAGCTGGGCAGCCGGCGCTACAATCTGGGCAACGGCCTGGGCTTTTCGGTCAAGGAGGTGATCGAGGCGTGCCGGGAGGTGACGGGACATCCGATTCCGGCGGTGGTGACGGCGCGGCGGCCAGGGGACCCGGCGATGCTCATCGCCAGCAGCGAGACGATCCGCCGCGAGCTGGGCTGGACGCCCCAGTATCCGGACATCCGGCAGATTGTGGCTTCGGCCTGGGCCTGGCACAGGGCCCATCCGGAGGGATACGGCGATCGGGCATGAGGTGGCCCGGATGGCATGAGCTGGCCGGTTTACCTGGGATTGAGCGCCGCAGAACGGGCCGCCAAAAAGGCGCAGGCCCTGGCGGCTTTGGAGGCTTGTCGGCTGTGCGGGCGGCAGTGCGGGTTGGATCGGCGCCGCGGACCGGGGCCGTGCCGCATCGCCGATGTGGCCTACGTGGCCAGCTACGGTCCCCATCACGGTGAGGAAACCGTGCTGAGCGGCTGGCGCGGATCGGGGACGATTTTCTTCTCCGGCTGCAACCTGCACTGTGTGTACTGCCAGAATGCCGACATCAGCCAGCAACGGGTGGGCAAGGCGGTGACGCCGGCGGAGCTGGCGGCGATGATGCTGGACTTGCAGGCCTGGGGCTGCCACAACGTCAATCTGGTTTCGCCGACGCATGTGGCAGCCCCGATTGCGCTGGCGATTCTGAACGCCGCCGAAAAGGGGCTGCGCCTGCCGCTCGTCTACAACACGGGCGGTTACGACGCGCCGCAGGCCCTGGCCCTGATGGAGGGGCTGGTGGACATCTACATGCCGGACATGAAGTACGCCGATGACGCGCTGGGGGAGCGTTTCTCCGGGGTGCGCGACTATGCCCGGGTGAATCAGGCCGCCGTGCGCGAGATGCATCGGCAGGTAGGCGACCTGGTTCTGGACGAGCGGGGGCTGGCCCGGCGCGGCCTGCTGGTGCGCCATCTGGTCCTGCCGGGGAATCTGGCCAGCACGGCAGAAGTGGCGCGGTTTCTGGCTGATGCGGTCTCACGTGACACCTACATCAACGTGATGGCGCAGTATCATCCGGCCTACCGCGCCAGGGAGTGCAGCGCGCCCGATGCGCCCCTGCATCGGCGCATCACAGCGGAGGAGTACCGGGCCGCGGTCGAAGCCGTCCGGGCCGCAGGGCTGTGGCGGCTGGAGCGAGGATGAAGTCGGCCTCCAGGCCGGGCGACGCCCGGCGCGCAGCTTACGTTTATGGGGGGGCTTGCGCAGTAATTCACTCCACCTGCATCAACCTACTTTTTTGTGAACCTTCAACCCTGTGCAGGGCAGGGTTGACCTTGCGCAGTAATTTACCTCGCCTGCATCAACCTGCTTTTTTGTGAACCTTCAACTCAGTGTAACTGAGCTTCGGACGTGAGTTCGGAGATGGGTGGCAAAAATCTCCTGGTTGCGTCAAAATTGGGCTTGTAGCATATTATAGGCCCAAACCAGGAGGTAGAGATGAAACCTATTCCAATTCAGCGATTTGCCAGGTTGTTGTTCGACACAGCGGCATTAGTAAGACAGGGGCAGAGATATTGCAGGCCGTGTTTCAAGCGCGGTCAGCGCGCTGGACAGAGATTGCGGCAAAGATGAAAGGGAGTGAGGCAGCGGCGTACAAACGGCTGCAGCGGTTTATGAAG
>DAOTZR010000071.1:0-8738 GCA_034434315.1 Anaerolineae bacterium | reverse complement strand
AAGGATTATATGAAATATCCAGCCTCTTCAGATTTGGCAGTTCCCATAGTTCGGGCGGCAGGGTGGTGAGATGGTTTCCCGAAAGGTCGAGCGTGGTCAAGGCGGTCAGGCGGCCGATTTCCGGCGGCAGGGTGGTGAGTTGGTTGCCCCAAAGGTTGAGTTCGGTCAGGGCGGTCAGGCGGCCGATTTCCGGGGGCAGAGTGGTGAGGCGGTTGCCCCTAAGGTCGAGTACGGTCAGGGCGGTCAGCGCGCCGATTTCCGGGGGCAGAGTGGTGAGGCCGAGATGGGAAAGATCAAGGCTCGTTGCGCCGCGTTCGGCGGCTTGACGGATACGGGCAAGGGCGGTTTGGTAGCGATCAAACATATCAGGCTCCGGAGAAAAGGGTATCAACGAATGAGAAAACGAATAAGCGCATGGACACAGCGCGGCGGAACAGGCGGGGATCCTGTTATACGCCGCGGACCAGGACGTAGAGCAGCGGCGGGAGGAGCGTCTCCTCCAGCACGGCGCGGGAGCGCTTTTGCTTCTCCACACGGCCAAACAAAAGTTTACTGTTGACCAGAATGGGTTGATTCATGGTTACCTCCGCCCTCCCCATCCTTACCATCCCCAACATGGCCGCTACGGTAAGGGAGACCGTTCATGTGTAGGAATTATACACCCAGGGCCATAGCAAAACAAAACAATGACAAACACAGGGCTTAAATTTTGCTTTCAGCAAGGCCATCATTTGCTCTTGATGGGTTTGCCAGGCATCTAAGGGGTCAACGTGGAGTAGAAACCCTGACGACGTTGGACGAAATCCAATTCCAGCGCTGGACGAAATTGAAATTGAAGTTTTAAAATTCAATCGGGTACCAAGGCCCAGGCGGCGCGTGACGGGCAACCGGACGGCGCGACGTTCCATCGCGGAGGGCGCGGAGGCCAAAGCCATCCAGCTACAAGGTAGAGCTCTTACACCAGCTCCGTTCAGGGCGAAAGCCCCTGCGGCGCCGGGCGTTGGCCTGCGCCGACGCCTGACCCGGTCGGCGCAGGCCCAGGCGGCGATTTCAATCGCCGACACCGGCCTGGCCGCACAGGCCAATTTCGCCGACTTAAATTTTTAACGTTCATCTATGGCGTCCACCTGTTCACCCCTTCTCTTCTCGCCAGGCGACGGGGCGCATCAGGCATAATCCCGCCCATGGCGCAAATCCCGGAAAAAACAAAGCCTTGGGGCGCCCGTGAGGGCACTCCAAGGCCTGGCGCAACGGTCAGGCGAGCGGCCTCTCGTCTTAAGGCAACCCGCTGAGGCGGAACACAAATCCCAACATCTCGAAAGTTACTTCCGTAACATCCGCGGGGCGGTCGAACACCACCTCAAACTGCTCCTGCTCCCCGCCAGCCAGGCTCCAGGGTAACAGGGGCGAAAAAGAACGCAGCGTAGCCTCGCCCTGGGCCGACTTCAGGGCAATTTGCATGCCATTCACGCCCAGGGCCTGCTCTCCCAGATTGCGCACCGTGCCGGTGATGCGTATGGCATTGCGTTCCGCTTCGTACCAGGCCTGGCTTACGCTTACCGCGGCCTGCGCTGGCACCGGTTGAGCTGGCATATAACCCAGGGCGAAGCGTCCCACGTTCGACTTGCCCGCTTCATCCCTGATGCGGACAATCCAGCTCAGAGGCAGCATCGGTTCTCCGTCCAGACGATAGCTCGCGCTGGCCTTCAGGCTGGTCTCCGGCATGACGGGCGCACTCAACGGGGCAGGAAATCCCTCCAGGCCCAGGCCGCCTTCCGGCTGATAGCGTGTGCCACGCCCATCCTCCAGCTCCAGGGTGAGTCGGGTAGGATCCAGAGGCACCTGTCCCTGATGTGCGAGCTGGTACTCCACCACCAGCCAGCGGTCCGGCTTGCGTTCCACCAGCTCCGCCCGCGTGACGGTGATCAGCGTCTCGCCCACAGCCTGCGCCTGTCCCATGACCAGAGGCACGCCAGGCAGATACGTCGCCTGCAAGACCCAGCGCGTCTCGCTGGTCTCCGGCCCGCCTGACAGCACCAGGGTCAGGCCGGGCTGGTGCTGCTCCAACAGGGCCACATCGAGCTGCCGCTGTTCCATGCGCGGTGAGCCAAAGCGCAAAGCCATCCCATTATCCAGCGTTAACGTAAGCATGTCCGAGGCGCCCAGCCCCTGCAACAGACTGAGCTGCGCCTCGCTGTAAGCAAGCCCCAGCACGTAATTCACCGACGTCCCATACAACCAGCCCGCCTGGAGCGGAGTGGCCGGCATGGGCCAGTGCCCCAGCTCCGGCTTGACGGGGACAACGGTGAAAACAGTTCCCCCCAGCTCCAGCGTCTCCGGCATGGCTGGCAGGCGCATCTCACCTTCCACGGCCAGGACTGGCGTTCGCTCCTGGGGGGCTAAGGGGGAGGTGAAAATGAGCCGTTTGGGGAACTGGACCTGCCATTCCCCGCTGTGGGTCGCCGGGCGCAACAAAGGGACGAGGAGCGCCGCCAGAGCCAAAAGCGCCAGGATGCTCACCAGCGCCACCAGAGAAAGCAACCAGTCCTTCCAGGGCAATGTCCGTCCGGACGAAGGCGCCGGAGGCGGGGTCACGGGATCGGGATTCGTATGCAGCTCCATATCATTCCCTCCTAAGGCGCCCTCTGCGGTAAGACCGGGCTGGTCAGACGCACGCTGATCCGGGTCACATCGGCTTTGACAAACCAATCCAGGCCCAGGATAGGTAAACTCAACCGCACCGGACCTGAGAGCAACAGCGTAGCCTGGCCGAAAGCGTTGGTCGTGGTTTGCGCCAGTTCCTGATTGGTGCGCGGGTCCAGAGCCTGCAGCCACAAGCCGCTCACCCCCTCCCGTTCCTGGTACTGGCCATCCTGATTGGCGTCTACGTAGACCAGGACCTCTAGCGCGCGCGGTTCCGGGGTCAGGGTGGCCGCTTCAGTGGGGCGCGCCTCCAGGACCACCCTGAGCGCGACATGGGCATTGGTCGCACCCGGCGTAGGCGTCAAAGAAGGCAAAGGGGGTTGCGTAGGCCGGGGGGTCATGGTAGCCGGCGACGTGGGCCGCGGCGTCGGTACGACCGGCGCGGAGAAGGAACACCGCAGGCGATACGAGCTTCCCAGATACTCCTCAGGCAGGAGTTTATACGCCGTGCGTACCAGGATGTACATGTACCCAGAGTACGTGCTGTAGTAAGCCACGCGGCTGCTCAAATCGCCGCGCTCGCGATCATCATTGCTCAACAACACCTTGTTGAAATCCGGTTCACTGTAGAGCGTTAGCGTCGTGTCCAGGCCATTGTCCAGGTCGAATGTTTCGCAGGTGTAAATCAATCCGCGTTTGATCCGAATGCGGAAGAAGTCGTAGTCCTCCGGCCAGCCGATCCAGGGCACAAAGTTAAGCTCATACGCCACGCCCGGAGCCATAAGCGGAGCCTGATCGAAGTTGTTGTTCGGCTCATACGCATCATAGGCTTTAGCCCAGGCCGGCGTTGGCGTCACGGGCGGCGTGGGCGTCTCCGGGCTGGGCGTGGGGGTTGCCGTAGGTGTGCGGGTAGGTGTAGGTGAGGGCGTAGGGGCGATTTGTACCACTTCCAGCAGATAGCCGGTCAAAGTAACCATGCGCGTCACCCGCAGATAATACCGCGCATCCAGCGCCGTCCAGCGGATTTCAGCGCGGTGATTGGTGCTTGAAGACTGCGCGGTCACATAGCGGGCCTGGGCATCATAAAGCGTAAGCCAGACAGAGGCGCTGTAATCGGTCAATACGGCGCTCAACTCCTCTCCCGGCTGGACGGTGATGGTGAAGAAATCCGTATCTCCCAATGAAGCCAGTTCCCCTTCCACAATGCCCGGAACAGGCAGGGGATTGGCCAGCTCCCAGCTATCATTGGGTTCCACCTCGTTCACCACCTCCTGGAGCGGACGCGCGGCCCCCTCATGCGCGGGGAACATCAACGCTCCAGCCCCCATGAGACCGAGCAGCACCAGACCGCCCAGACCAGCCAACCAGAATTGTCTTTGCATGGTTGCCTCCCGGCTTTACAAACTGCCCCCTTCACGGCCTTCGCGAAAGAAGGCTACACCTTTTTCAAAGGCGCCACGCCCACCAGCAACATGCGCGGCGTGCGTTCCCCCTCGAACAACACCGTCACAATCTCCTGTCCCCGTTCCAGGCGCGCCTCAAGGACCTGTCCCAAACCGAAGCGCTCGTGCCGCACCTGCTGCCCGGCGCGGAACTGCGTCGGCTTCTGCGTCTCCGCTGCGTTCCAACCCGCGTTGCTCCAGCTTGCCGTCGGCGCAGCCATCCGCTCCGCGCGTTCACGGGCCGGTTTCTTCTTCTCCAGCGCTTCCAAAAAGCGCGAAGGCTCGCGCAACTGAAAATCCCCGTAGATGCGTCGGATCTGCGCGTAAGTGATGTAGAGCAACTCCATGGCGCGCGTCATGCCCACATAAAACAAGCGGCGCTCTTCGGCCACCTGCTCCTCATCCTCCTGCGAACGGACGTGCGGGAGATACCCCTCTTCCGCGCCCACGATAAACACCACCGGATACTCCAACCCCTTGGCGCTGTGCAGGGTGAGCAGCGTCACCGCCTGGGAGCGTTCCGTCTCCATCTGATCCACATCCGCCACCAGGGCCACCTCGGTGAGGAACTCCTCCAGGGGCATGGCGTCGGCCTCGGCCACGACATTGCGCAATTCGAGCACATTCTCCCAACGCCCCTCACCTTCCTCGGTGCCATCGCGCAGATACGCCTCGTAACCGGTATCCAGCAGGATGCGGTCCAGCAGGACGCGCAGGGACCCGCCTGCGGCCAGGCTCCGCCACTCGTCCAGCAGCAGGAGGAAACGCTCCAATACCCGCGCGGCGCGGGCGTTTTGCTCCACCAGGCTCAGGGCAGCACGATAGAGACTGCCTGTCTGCAGCCCCAGGGCCTGCACCTGGGCCAGGGTCTGTTTCCCAATGCCGCGCGGGGGCACATTCACCACCCGCAAGAAACTCACATCGTCATCGGGATTCAGCGTCAGGCGCAGATAGGCCAGCACATCCTTGATTTCCCGGCGTCCGTAGAAGCGCGTCCCCCCCACCAGGCGATAGGGAATGCCCGCGTGAATGAAGGCCTCTTCCAGCGTGCGGGATTGAGCATTCGTGCGGTACATCACGGCTATGGCGTTGGGCGGGTAGTGCCTGAGCAGCCGCAGAACCTCCGCAGTCACAAAAGCCGCCTCATCGTCTTCGTTACGAGCGGCGTGAATCACCGGAGCGGTACCCTGGCCTTTGCGCGTCACCAGCGCCTTGGGCGTGCGATTGCGGTTCAGGGCAATCACGGCCTGCGCCGCATCCAGGATGCTTTGCGTGGAGCGGTAATTGACATCGAGCAGCACCTGCCGCAGCTCCGGATAGTCCTCGCGCAGGCGCTGAATATTGCGGTAATCCGCCCCGCGCCAGGAATAAATCGCCTGGTCCTCATCCGCCACCACGTAGAGATTCCGATGGGTTGCGGTCAACTGGCGCAGGAGCACATATTGGGCGATGTTGGTATCCTGAAACTCATCCACCAGCACATACTGATAACGCTGGCGGTACAGCTCCAGCAGCTCTGGATTGTGATCAAACAGGCGCACGGCCTCCAGCAACAGATCGTCAAAATCCAGCCCGCGATTGGCGCGCAGCGCTTCCTGGTAGCGGCTGTACACGCGCCTTACCACTTCGTCATAGTAGGAATGGATGGGGTACCGTTCGGGCAGAATCAAATCATTTTTGGCGCGGGAGATCGCGCTCAGCAGGGCCTGGGGCACATAGCGCTTCTCATCGAGATTGAGATCCGCTATCACCTGCTTCATCAGACTGAGCTGGTCATCGGTATCGTAGATGATGAAATCCGCGGAGAGATGGGCGGCCTGGGCCTCGCGGCGCAAAATCCGCGCGCAGGTAGCGTGAAAGGTGCCCACTGTGAGCGCGCGCGCGGCCTCCTGCCCCAACATCCGCCCCAGACGTTCGCGCATTTCCCCGGCGGCGCGGTTGGTGAACGTCACCGCCATCAACTGCCAGGGCGAATACCCCTGCGCGGTCAGGAGATAGGCGATGCGGTAGGTCAACACGCGCGTCTTGCCCGATCCGGGACCGGCCAGCACCAGGACTGGTCCGGCGGGAGCGGTCACAGCTGCGCGCTGCTGCGTATTGAGATCATCGAGCCAGGGATAAGCCATCACGCCGCTATTGTATCACAGAGCCGCCCTTCGGCAATCCCGGCCCGGACACGCCCCCTGGCCCTGAGCAAACGCCGCGCCGGGCGCTTCTGCCAGGTAGGAAGAGACGGCAGTGGGACGCGGCGAAGCCCCCTACTGGCTGATTGCCCTCATCCTGCCCCCAGGAGCTGGTTGCGCCAGCTCACAAGCGGGTTGAAGAAGAAGTCCGCAAAAGGGGGGCAGCTAGATGGTGCCGATAGTAGGGAGACTTGCGCAACAGCGAAGCGCGCACCAGAGGCCGGAACAGGCGAATCGCCCGGCGGCGCGGCCCCAGCAGCGCGAGCATATCGCGGATATAGTCGTCCAGGGTATGGCGCTGATAGTGCAAGAGCGCTTCACCTGGCGCGGTATCCATCCAGTCCGTGCCGAAAGGCAACCGGCCGAATGCCGTTTCAGGCAACATCCCAATCCCCATCGCCTCCAGAATGCGCCGGACCATGTCCCCATAGAGGAACTGGCAGCGCGGCCCGCCGGCGATCAGCCACACCTTTCCCCACACCTCAGGGCAAGTCACGGCATTGGCTACCGCCAGGCCCGCATCGCGCGTATGCAGGAACTCGATGCGGTTATCCAGCGGCACATCGAACATCCCCGGATCTAGCCGCAAATCCAGCGGCAGGGTCGCGCCAAAGCGCAGAATCGTCCAGGTCAGCCCGGACTCCCGCACGAGAGTTTCGCACAGCACCTTATGGCGGGAGTAGTGCTCCTGCGGCGCGACGCTATCCTGAGCCGTGACGTAGGGTTGCGTCAGGCGGGGTGGACCGAACACATGCACTGAGGACGTGAAAATCAGGCGCGGCGGTTGCGCTTGCGCCTGCATTGCCGCCAACACGTTACGGGTCCCGCCCACATTCACCGCCTCGGCCAGGTCCGGCGCTTTTTCGGATTCCACGCCGGTCACCGAAAGCTTGGGGATGATGAAGGCCAGATGCACCACGGCCTCCTGTCCCTGCACGGCGCGCATCACCGCTTCCGGGTCGCGCAAATCGCCCCACACCACCTCCACCCGATCGGCATAGCGCCGGGCCAGGCGCAGATTGCGCTTCGTGGGCAAATCAAAAGCGCGCACCTGATGGCCCTGCGCCAGCAAAGCGGCCAGAGTACTCTGGCCAATGTTACCCCAGGCACCTGTCACCACAACGCGAGTCATACATTCCTCCTTATCCCATCCAACAGAGCATGGATGCCCTGACGGGCGATTGCGCCCCAATCCTGCTGCGGATCCAGCAGGCCCTGCAACACTATGCCCACGCCCAACGCGACCAGCGCCCGCGCAAGTTCCGGCGTATGGACCGGCTTCAGGGACCCTTCGGTCACACCGCGTTCCAGCCAGAGCGTAAAAGTCTCCTGGTAATGGTGATAGTGGCCCTGCAAGGCATCGGACACCACGGGATCCCGTACGCCCTGTGACCAGAAATCCAGAAAAAGGGGCAGCTGGTCCCGACCGGCAGCCAGCACTACCTCCACCAGATGCGCCAGCTCCAACAGTTGGTCTGGAACAGGCGCGGGACTTGCGCTCAAGGCCGCGATGCTGGCATCAAGCTGAGAGAGCCAGGCTTCGAGCAGAGCCAGGAAGAGGGCCTGTTTACTGGGGAAATGATGGTAGAAAGCTCCCTTACTGACCCCGGCGCGGCGACACACCTCGGCTACGCCGGCCCCTTCGTAGCCCAATTCGGCAAAGGCGGCCTGAGCCGCTTCCAGCAAAAGGCGATAGGTCTCTTCAGCGCGGGCTTGAGGCATAAAACGCTCCTAATTAAAACGGATGGGATAAGGATAAAAACATACCGACCGGTCTGTATTTTTATTATACAGAAGGTGTGGTAAAAAATCAAGAGGGGCATAGTTCATTAGTCGCAGAAGGGGCCCACAACACCTTGTGCAATTGGACCCGTCACCGGACATACAGACAACCGCAGGGGGGCCGTGATTCCCCCCTACTGTTTTGTTAGCATGACGGTTGTGCCATCAGACGCCATGTCACAAAAAAGGGCATCAAAGATGAACCTTCCGCTGACCCGGTGAATTTTGAGAAGTCTTATACGCAAGCCCTGGAAGGGGTGAGCACGGTGCATAAAAACACGCCCCCGATAAAAATGGCAAGGCCCGCCTGACGCGCGGATATCCGACCATTACCGCCACCGTAGTCAACACGAAGGTGCCCGTCGTTTCGTCATCGTGATCACTACACGTTGGCCACCCCAGGCCGTGCTCTGGCGGCACAAACTCAGCGGCAAATTCAACTTGAAAAGCGACCTTGATACCCCGTATCTCTTGTTGCGTGGCCTGAGCGCCATGGGGCAAACTGTTGCTATCTTATCCTGGCTTGCCGTCCAGCCTTTTCCCCAGCACCTCTTCGATGACGGCTGAGATGTGGGCAATCACCAGTGAAAAACCTGGGGTTCGGACGTGAGTTCGGACATAGTCAGGTAGATGCAAAGACGATAGCTTGGAACAAGGCATAGGCAGCCTCAGTAATCTGAAGCCACTG
>DAOTZR010000070.1:0-18379 GCA_034434315.1 Anaerolineae bacterium | reverse complement strand
CAGTGGCTTCAGATTACTGAGGCTGCCTATGCCTTGTTCCAAGCTATCGTCTTTGCATCTACCTGACTATGTCCGAACTCACGTCCGAACCCCAGTCGAGGTGGATTGACAAAAAGCTACCCTGCGATAGAATGATTGCGTTATGGAAATTAAACCAGTGCAATACGAAAACCGTTTACGTAATCAGTTCAGCATTTTGCTGGCTGTGTTTTTGCTGGCTGCTGTCACATTCCGCTTGATGGAAGTCCCCGCCCAGCTCTGGAGCCTGGGCAATGTGTTGGGTTCTCCTCTGGCGCTGGTGCTGGGGCCGACCTGGATCAGTGGGATCAGTCTGAGTTTGCTCGCTTTGACCGGCGCTTATGCCTTGTTGCGTCAACATCCAGCCTGGGAGCAACGTGTCCCAGGTTGGTGGGCCAGATTGATTACGCCCGCTTTGGCTGCCTTGTTACTGGGCGTTTTTCTGCATCAACTTGAGCCCTGGACGGTGTGGTTGCGGGTTCTACTCCTGACCAGCGCCGGCATTGGGGGATTGGTTTACGTGACGTATCAGGCCTTTGGGGCAGATGAAAGCCGGGCAGCCGTATTGCGGCTGGTGTTAAACATCGTGGATTATGCCCTGGCCTTTGTAGCTTTTGATGCTTTGGTGCGTAGCGCCGGTCGGGGGATGGTGTTGGTTCCCGCAGTTATGCTCGTGCAGGGACTGCTGGCCCTGGAAATTCTGAGCGTAGGGGCCATGACGCGGCGCACGATGCTTTATGCCGCGCTGGCCGCTCTGGTTGCTGGGGAGTTGGTCTGGGCCTGGAGTTATTGGCCGGTCGCGCCGCGTGTGATCGGTATCTGGTTAACCCTGAGCCTGTATGGCTGCGCCGGGTTGGGGAGCCTGGCTCTGTGGGGCCGTCTGGAGCGCCGTGCCGTGCTGGAATTCCTGGTGTTGGCGCTTGTGGTGGGCCTGGGAGCCTTGCTGGTCGTTTAACTCATCTGGAACTTTTGAGGTTGGAGGTTGAGAAGAGTTTATTATGCAAACCAGACACGATAATGTGATTCGTGAAAAATTGCCGGAACGGATAGCGCGTCTTGAGGAACTGGCCTACAATTTCTGGTGGTCTTGGAACCGTTCGGCACGGGATCTGTTCAAATTGCTTGACCGTATGTTGTGGACCAGTACCCGCCACAATCCGGTGTTGATGTTGCGCGAAGTAAGCCCCGAACGTCTGGAGCTGCTGGCCAAAGATCCGGTTTTTTTGCGTCAGTACGACGCGGTGATGCTGGAATTTGACCGGGCCCTGACCGGACAGGGGTCCTGGTTCCAACGCACTTATCCGCAACATACGGATGATGGTATCGCCTATTTTTCGGCAGAATTTGGCCTGCATACGTCCCTTCCCATTTACTCCGGTGGCCTCGGCGTTCTTTCAGGGGATCACTTGAAGGAGGCCAGTGACCTGGGCTTGCCCTTTACTGCTGTGGGCTTTCTTTATGAACTTGGGTACTTCCGGCAACATCTGAATGGGTCGGGCTGGCAGGAGGCGATTTATCCTCCCTTGAATCCGGAAAACGTCGCTTTATTGCCCGAACTGTGCGATGATCAGAGCTGTCGGGTTATTAAGCTGGAGGTCGGCGAGCGCATCGTTAGCCTGCAAATCTGGCGCGTCAAAGTGGGGCGGGTGACGCTGTACCTGATGGATGCCGACTTGCCGGAAAACGCGCCCTGGGATCGCGAGTTGACCGCGCGTCTGTATGGCGGCGATCAGGAAATGCGCATTCAGCAGGAAATCCTGTTGGGCATCGGTGGGGTGCGCATCCTGCGTTCTCTGGGCATTGAACCCAGGGTCTGGCACATTAACGAAGGGCACTCGGCGTTCCTGGTTTTGGAGCGCTTGCGTGAGCTGGTGGAGAAGGGCGTCCCGCTGGCCGATGCCATGGAGGCGGTACGCGCTACGACTATCTTCACTACCCATACCCCGGTGCCCGCCGGCCATGATGTCTTCCCTTATCACCTGATGGAAAAATACTTCCATACCTTCTGGCCTAAACTGGGTCTGAGCCGTGACGAGTTCATGGCTCTGGGCTATAGCGAACGCAGCCATGCTCCCGGCTTTAACATGACGGCCCTGGCTTTACGCCTTTCCGGACGAGCCAATGGCGTGAGTCAGTTGCATGGTGCCGTGTCGCGTGAGATGTGGCAATGTATTTATCCACAGGCCAAAACCGTGGATGATGTGCCTATCGGACATGTGACCAACGGGATCCATGTCCCTTCGTGGGTGGGCGAGACGATGCACAGTCTGTACCGCAAGTACCTGGCGCCAGACTGGATGCAGCGTCAGGATGACCCGGCCGTCTGGGAACGCATCGAGGATGTGCCCGACGCCATGCTCTGGCAGGCGCACGTTGAGCTGAAGCGCAAGATGTTTTCGATTATCCGTGAACGCGCCCGGCAGATGCGGATCATGCGCTCCGCTTCGCCGGAGCAGCTCCTGGCTTCGGGAATTTTCCTCGATCCCGATGCGCTGGTGATCGGTTTTGCCCGTCGCTTTGCCACGTACAAACGGGCCAATCTGATCTTCCGCGATATTGAGCGCCTGCTGCGCCTGCTGCACGATCGCGATCGGCCGGTGCAACTGGTCTTCGCGGGTAAAGCCCATCCGGCGGATGACCCTGGTAAACGGCTGCTGCAGGAGATCTACCATTGGGCCCTCAGCCCGGAGGTCGGGGGTAAGGTGGCGTTTATCGAGGATTACGATATGCACGTGGCCCGCTATCTGGTCCAGGGAGTGGACGTGTGGCTGAATACCCCGCGCAAGCCTATGGAAGCCAGCGGTACAAGTGGGATGAAAGCTGCGGTCAACGGCGTGCTCAATTTGAGCATCCCTGACGGCTGGTGGGCCGAAGGCTACAACGGTCGGAATGGGTGGAGCATTAACGCTGGCGACTATCCTACGCACGACGAACAGGACGCTGTGGATGCAGCCATGTTGTATCAGTTGATTGAAGAGGAAGTGGCGCCGTTGTTCTATCAACGCGACCGGGATGGCATTCCGCGGGGTTGGGTGAGCATGATGAAAGAATCCATTCGCACAGCCGGAGCGCGCTTCTCAACCTGCCGGATGCTCCAGGATTACACGCGCCATTACTATGTTCCTGCTATGCAAAGTGATAAGTGAGGTGGTAGATGCGTCCCGAAGTTATTACGCTGATGAATGCCCTGCGTGAGGTGATTGATTTTGAAATTGGCCTGGATGTCGTTTCTCTGGGCATGATTCGCAATGTCGAGCTGGGGGAGGATACGGTCAAGATTACCATGATCCTCACATCGCCTATGTGTCCTCTGGCCTCGATGATCATGCAACAGGTCTACGACAAGGCTTCTGGGGTGTTCCCTGAACGCACGGTTGAAGTGGTGTTGGGGAGTGAGTACTGGACTCCAGAAATGATGGAGCCGGAAGCACGCGCGGCACTGGGTATTTAAATCCGGATCTTAAAAGCAGGGGCAACCGTGAGGTTGCCCCTCATGTAAGTTTTAAGGAGGTATCTATGCGCAAACCGCGAACCTTGAGCCAAACGGTTTTCACCGTGTTGATCGCTCTGGTTTTGTTAAGCATGGTCTTGAGCCTGTTTGTACGTTGAGATTTATAGCACCTTGTACCGCAATAACCACACCGGACCGGTTGGAAGACGCTAGGCCAGCTCGTTTTGACTCATAACTTCAGGAGGGGGCTATGGGACGATTGAAATTTGCACCACGTATGGAATTTCATATTTCTCGCCGTGCTCGTGAAACCTACCAGTTTGACGACTATCTTTTCGCCTTTAACGGCAATGTGATTTTCGCCAATTTTCATGCCGCGCGCATTTTCGCGCAGAAAATGAATGCCCGGCGGGATCTGGTGCGTTTTCCGGAACAAACGGTTCGTGCAGGCCAGATCAACGCCCTGGGTTTGATTGATGAGATTCTGCATCTGGTGATGGAGCTTTATCGGCGCCAGGTTAATCCGCACGTGATGCAAGAAGCCCTGCGCTGGCTGGAGGCGCGCCTGGGCCGTGAAGCGCTTGACCATGCCCTGGTCCAGTTCTGCACCGAATTCCCCCCTCTGGCTGTGCATCGCGGTGAGATGGATGTGGCCACGTACCTGGCCGGTGAGACGGAGGGCATGTCCCATCGCCAGGTGGCGTTGGAAGAAATGCTCATGCTCTGGGTGGCCAACATGAATCCCGCTTGCGGCCCATACCTGGAGCTGTTCGATGATGAAACGCTGGAACGCACCACGGCTTATCAGGCCATCATATCCGGTTTGCATGATTTCTTTGAGACTCAACCGTATTTCGGCCCAGATAACCTGAACCTGGTGGATATGCTGCGCGATCCAGCCGTGAAGGTGCCGTATTCCCTCACCGGTCAGCTTGAGTACATCCGGCAGCGCTGGCTGGCGCTGTTGGGGAAATACCTCTATCGCCTGCTCAGCAGTCTGGACTTCATTAAGGAAGAGGAAAAGGCGATTTTCGTTGGCCCGGGACCAAGCCGGGTGTACGATTTCCGCGGGTTGCAGGTGGACGAGGAGCGCTTCAGTCCGGATCGCGAGTGGATGCCGCGCCTGGTGCTCATCGCTAAAAATACCTACGTCTGGTTGGACCAGCTCTCCAAACAGTACCAGCGCCCCATTCACCGCCTGGACCAGGTGCCAGACGAGGAGCTGGATCTGCTGGCGCGCCGCGGCTTCACCGGTCTGTGGCTCATTGGACTGTGGGAGCGCAGCGAGGCCTCGAAACGCATCAAGCAGATGATGGGCAATCCCGATGCGGTGGCTTCCGCTTATTCGCTGCGCGATTACCGCATCGCCGATGATTTGGGGGGCGAGTCCGCTTACGAGCAGCTCAAGGCGCGAGCCTGGCAGCGCGGCATTCGTATGGCCAGCGATATGGTGCCCAATCACATGGGCATTGACTCGACCTGGGTGATTGAACACCCCGATTGGTTCATCAGCCTGGATTACCCGCCGTTCCCTTCCTACACGTTTAACGGCCCGGACCTCTCCCCGGATGGACGGGTGAGTATTTATCTGGAGGACCATTACTACACGCGGACCGACGCTGCGGTGGTCTTCAAGCTGGTGGATCATCGCAACGGGCGGACGTATTACATCTACCATGGCAATGATGGGACTTCGATGCCCTGGAACGATACGGCGCAGCTCAATTACCTGCGCCCTGATGTGCGTGAGGCGGTGATCCAGACGATTCTGGCAGTGGCACGGCGTTCCCCCATCATCCGCTTTGATGCAGCCATGACCCTGGCGAAAAAGCATTATCAGCGCCTGTGGTTCCCGGAGCCGGGTACGGGAGGAGACATCCCCTCGCGCGCGGAATTCGGGATGACTAAAGAACAGTTCAATGCGGCGATGCCGCAGGAGTTCTGGCGCGAGGTGGTTGAGCGTGTCGCAGCGGAGGCGCCGGATACGTTGTTGTTGGCCGAGGCCTTCTGGCTGATGGAGGGCTATTTCGTGCGTACTCTGGGCATGCATCGCGTGTACAACAGCGCTTTCATGAATATGCTGCGCGATGAAAAGAACGCCGAATACCGCCTGCTGATTAAGAACACGCTGGAATTCGATCCCCAGATTCTCAAGCGCTATGTGAATTTCATGAATAACCCGGATGAACGGACTGCAGTGGATCAGTTCGGCAAAGGGGATAAGTACTTCGGTATCTGCACCCTCATGTCCACCCTGCCCGGCCTGCCGATGTTTGGCCATGGCCAGATTGAGGGGTTTGCGGAGAAATACGGGATGGAGTTCCGCCGGGCCTACTGGGATGAAAAACCCGATCCCTGGCTGGTCGAACGGCATGAACGCGAAATTTCACCGCTCTTGCATCGCCGGTATCTGTTTGCGGATGTGGAGAATTTCTATCTCTACGATTTCTATGCGCCAGAAGGGTATGTAAACGAGGATGTGTTTGCCTACTCCAACCGCGTCGGCGATGAGCGGGCGCTAGTGGTGTATCACAATAAGTTTGCCACGGCGCGTGGTTGGATCCGGAGTTCGGTGGCGTATAAGGACAAAAGCGATGGGCAGCTCAAGCAGAAGAGCCTGGGGGAGGGATTGGGTTTCAGCCGCGATCCCAACACCTTCCTGATTTTCCGCGATTTCCGCACCGGCCTGGAGTATATCCGCCGCGCTTCGCAGCTCTATGACCAGGGCCTGTATGTGGAGCTGGATGCCTATAAGTGCCATGTGTTTATAGATTTCCGCGAGGTGGTGGATAACGAATGGCATCAGTACGCGCAGTTGGAGGATTACCTCGGCGGGCGGGGTGTGCCCAACATAGAAGAGGCTATGCGTGAGTTGTTCCTGCGCCCCCTGCATCAGGCTTTGCGCGAGCTGCTCAATCCCGGCTTCGTGCGCTGGGTGATCCAGGCTCCGCAGCAGGATGCAACGGAGCAGATGCTGGCCGAATTCGCCACTAAATACACCGCTCTGCTGGCCGAGGTACAGAAGGTAACCCAGGGAACAGGGGATGCCCAGGCGATCCTGGCCGATGCGCAGCGGGTGCTGACTCTGGCCTTGAAGCTGGAGGAGCTGGACGTGACGTATCCCAAGGTGCGCCGGCTGGCGGCGGCGGTGAAACGGCTGAAGGCGCTGCTCGCCAAAGATGACCCGCTGGCCTGGGCAACCTTCTTGAGCTGGTTGACTCTCGCACCGCTGGGCCGCATCATCACCGAAAAAGATTTTGCCGCCTACAGCCGGAGCTGGTTGGATGAGTGGCTGTTGGGCAAGCAACTGGTGGGCCTGTTCATGGCGCTGGGCCTGAGCGAGGAGGAAGCCTGGCACCGGGTGAATCTGGTCAAGGCGCTGGTGTACGTGCCCGCCTGGCCGGATGAGAAGAAGGTCACCAAGGCGCAGCTCCCTTACACCCTGCTTAAGCTCTGGTTCAAGGAGCCAGAATTCCAGGCGCTGGCAGGTGTGAACCGGCATCAGAATGTGCTCTGGTTCCATAAGGAATCCATGGAGATGTTGCTGGATTGGTTGTTGGTGGTCTATGCTCTGGACGTGGCCTGGGAGGACGGGAAGCCGGAAGCCCAGATGGAGGCCCTGGTGGCCCGCTATGATGTCTTCGCGCGCCTGAGCAAGGCAGTGGATGTTTCGGCGTATCAGCTCGAAAAGCTGTTGGAGGCGGCTCGCTGGTAATCGCGGCGGCGAACAGAGGGGCAGGTCGGAGGCCTGCCCCTTTTTTGCAGCATGAGGGGCCGCCAGGGAAAATAGCCGGTTACGATCCGGTGACAAAATGCGAAGCTATCTTGTAAGGCCCTGGCTTTTCTCTATAATTTAAGTAACGCTGTAATGGCTGCAGTGCATTCTGATTTTCTCGATCGGGCGAGGCTGGCATGACTGTTTTGCAGGAAGCTTTGCGTTTGCTGACCCAGGCTCCGGGCGATCTGGTTTTCTTTCTCGTCACCTTGTTCGCCATGCAGCAGGGCCTGATGGTCGCGCTCCAGGCCGGGCGTACCGCGACTACGCCGTTGGTGCGGCGCTGGCGGCAGGCGTGGCTAGGGGTGTTGTTGGGACGGGCCGTGCTGATGGGGCTGGGGCTGGTGACCAGCGCCGGCTGGTTGGATGGCGTGCGCCTGATCCCGCCCCTGGAACGCGCACTGGAGGCGCTGGCCGTGATCCTGTTCCTGTGGGTGTTGAGTGGTGCGCGCCCGGCTCCCTGGCATTCCCTGGCCCTGGGCCTGGCCGTGATCGCGCTGGCCGCCTATGCGCTCTACGACGGGTTCGCCTGGTCGGAACAGGCGCAGTTCCTGATGGTGTACAACGGGACCAACGGCGAGCTGATTTGGGAGATTGTGACTCTGGCCCTGCTGGCTGTGGCCCTGTTGGTTCTGGGGGGCGTGCGTCCGCCGGAGTGGGAGTGGGGCCTGGGGCTGGCCCTGGTTTGGGCTTTGGGGCATGGGTTGCAGTTGTTGCAGCCGGATCTGACAAGCCATAGCGCCGGGTGGGTGCGATTGGCGCAGCTGGTCTATCTCCCCTTGCTGGTGGGCCTGACGTTACGCCAGACGGCGGAAGCCGGGGGCGATCTCAGTCGTCCAGCCGCGGAGGCCAGGGTTAGTTTAAGGATTGAACCCGCGCACCTGGAGACCTTAATCGAGGTGTTGAAGGCCGTCGAAGATGCGCGGGATGTGGATACCTCGCTGATTGTGGCCTCTTCCCGGTTGGCCGAGTGGCTGGGGGTGCCTTTTTGTGCGATTGGCGTGGTGGAACCGGGCAATCTCGACCGGTTGAGGGTGCCGGCGATTCACCCCCCAACCGCTGCCTCGCTTGATGAACCGGTGTTCGATTTGAGTATCTATCCCGCCTTACGGAAATGCTGGATTGAAGGCGGGGTACAACGGGTACGGGGCAAAGATGAAGTGCTGGCCCTGTATGGTCGGATGGGGGTGGCCAAGGTTGAACATCCCCTTTATCTTGTTCCCCTGGTCAAAGGCGGGCAGCCGATTGGTCTGCTTTTTGTGGGGATTGAGCGCGACGATTCACTGGAGCTGGCCCGTTTGGTCGGACCCTGGCTGGCCGAGGCGATTCATCAGGGACGTGAGAAGCAGAAGCTGGGGCGCCTGGCGCATCTGCAGCCCGCTGCGGAAGGGGCTGACCAGAAATGGGCGGCTGAGCGTGAGTCCCTGTTGACGCAACAGGAAAGTCTCAAGGCTGAACGGGACGAGCTAAACGCGGCCTTGCACTCCGCCGAAGCGCGCGAAAAGATTCTGATGGAGCATATCGCCGAACTGGAGGCCGAGCTGCGCAAGAGCCAGCAAGAAGTCAAGCCGGCGGAGATAGCCTTCTGGCAGAACGAAGTCCGGGAACTGGCGCGCGATCGCGACACCTTGATTACCGAACGGCAGCGCATGGCGCAACAACTGGTCGCGCTCAAACAGGAAAACGACGATCTGGTCGAGGAGGCCCAGAAGCTCAAGGCCGAAATCGAACGCTTGAAGCAGGCGCCCTTTACGGCGGCGCAGAAAACCACGCCACCGGATATCAGCACGGTCGGTCTGCTGGTGGCGGATGATCGGCAACACGTTACCCTGATTGACGCCTCGGCGCGTCGGTTGTTGCGCCTGCCCCCGGTCCGACACGCCAGCCTGAGCCTGGAGCAAATCTACGCCGAGCCGCGCTGGTTGGAAACCATCGCCGCGTTGCTTTCCCCGGAACCGCAAGCCCCGCGTCGGGCGCATCTGGCCCTGCAGGTGGAGGATCAAATCGTCGAGGCTGACCTGACCACGCTGCTGGATCGTCAAAAGCGTCCGGTAGGGATTGCCATTGTCTTGTGGAGTGAGGCGAGCCTGGCTGAGCAGCATGAGGCCCTGGCCGGCATCGTGAACGAATTCCGCAATCCCATGACCGCGGTCATAGGGTATGCGGACCTGCTGCTCAAAGGGCAGAGCGGCCCCCTGACCGATTTGCAGCGGCAGTTCCTGGAGCGCATTAAGGCCAATATTGAGCAGATGGGCCATCTGCTGAATGACATGCTGAGCATTGTCGCCCCCCGTTCTGAAACCCTGGAGCTGAAGCCGGGCCGGGTGGACCTGGAACCGGTCATTGAGCAAGCTTTAGAGGGCATTCACGCTCGTTTACAGGAACGCCAACTCAGTGTGCAGCTCGACATTCCCGAAAACCTGCCGCCACTCAAGGCCGACCGGGACAGCTTGTATCAGATTCTTCTGCGTTTGCTGGCTAATGCTGCCCTGTGTTCCGAACCGGGCACGCAGGTCGTTCTCACCGCGCGCACGGCGCGCAGCCAGGAATTGGCGCATCCCAGTTGGGTGCGCATTTCGGTCACCGATACGGGCGGCGGTATTGCTGCCGATGACATTGCTTACGTGTTCCGCCGTTTCCACCGCGCCGGAGAGCCTCTGATTCATGGCATGGGCGAAACAGGGATCGGTATGGCCCTGGCCAAAATGCTGGTCGAGGCTCAGGGCGGGCGCATCTGGGTGGATGCGGAACCGGGCAAGGGAAGTACCTTTAGCTTTACTATCCCCGTCTACCGCAACGGAGCTTGACGGCACGCCTCAGGAGGAGCAAGATGCCAGTCTATACCATTGACGGTCAGGATGTGTACGTGGTCGAACGCGGTCGTCCAGAACGTCAAAAAGCCATCCTGATTCACGGCTGGTCCAGTTCCTGGTATGCGCTTTCGCCTTTGCTCGATCTGGTGGCGCAGCGTTATCATTGTCTGGCCGTGGACCTGCCGGGCTATGGTCAATCCCCGCCTTTTCCCTTTCGCACCACCATCCCCGCTTATGCCGATCTCATCGCGCGTTTGATCGAGGACAATGCTACCGGCCCGGTGGTCCTGATCGGGCATTCGATGGGGGGGATGATCAGCGTCACCCTGGCTTTAAAGTACCCCGAAATTGTCGAGCGGATGGTGTTGATTGGACCGACCATCACCGGGCGGCTTTCGCAATTTATCAACACCCTGGTCTTTCCCGTGAACATGCTGGAGCGCTTTGGTCTGGGCAGCCTGATCGTGTCGGCTGTCGAACAGGCCGCTGTGGGTATTACCGACCGTCTGATGCGCCCGGCCTCCTTTGCTGAACGCAGCGGCATTACCGAGGCTGACTACGCGCGGTTACGGGCCGATGCCCGGCGTCCGGGGCAGGGGCGCGTGCGGGCTGAATGCTACTGGGCCATGCGCGCCAATGACCTTAGCGGCAAACTGCGGGCCATCGAAACGCCGGCGCTGGTCATCTGGGGCGCGGAGGATAACACCGTTCCGCTGCGCGATGCCGGCGTTGTCGCCGATGAGTGGCCTGCGGCTGACCTGCGCATTTTACCCAAAGCGGGGCACTGGCCGCAGTTTGAAGCGCCGGAGACCACGCGCCGCCTGGTTGCGGCCTACCTGGGCCTGCCCCTCAACGCGGACCGCTTGCAGACCCTGGAACACGATGAAGACTTGCTGCGTGCGACGGAAATCGCCCAATTCCTGGCCAACTCCGTGTTGGGTAAGGACCTCAATCAGGCTCAACGCATCCGCCTGGCGGCGCAATGTGTGACCCGCGCCTATGGACCGGGTGAGACGATTGTTTCGGTTCAGGAGAATGGCGACGAGCTTTACCTGGTCTACAGTGGGACGGTGGAAGTGTGGAGCGATCCGGAGCTGCCTTACGTCCAGCGCGGGGTCGAACGGCGCGTGCAAAAAACCGCGGTGTTGCAGCCGGGGGCTATGGCGGGGGAAGTGGCCATGTTCGATCAGGGCCAGCGCACAGCCGATCTCATCGCCGGACCAGAAGGGGCCGTCGTGCTGGCGCTTTCACGGGAGCGTCTCCTGGCCTTATGCGAGGATGATGCCGTCCTGGGCACCCGTCTCTTGCTGAACCTGGCTACGGCCATGACGCAGCGCATGCGCTTCATCCTGTGGCAGTTGGAGCGCGCGCACCTGCGCGCGGCAGAGCGCCAGGACCTGCCAGGGCGTCGGGCCCAGCAATTGTGAGCGATAGACCCGTGGCGTTAAACGTGGCGCCTTTTTCTTCTTCTTGGGGAGCGGAAAAAGGCGCCGCGTTGTTTATTCCGACTGGTTGCGCAGGAGCACACACCAACCCGCGGTAAGCCCGAACGTCCAGAGCTTGCCTGGCGGAGCCTCGCTCAGCTTAATGGTATAATGTTCCCATGCCTTTACTCAGCACAGCGGACTTAAGCAAATACTTTGGCGCGGAAGAGGTTTTTGCTGGCGTCACCCTGGAAGTCCACCCTGGCGATCACATCGCCCTGGTGGGGGCCAACGGTACGGGCAAAAGCACGCTGCTGCGCGTCCTGATTGGCGAACTGGAGCCCGATGGCGGGCAGGTCACACGGGCACGCGGCTTACGTTTGGGCTACCTGCCACAGGTCCCCGATTTCGCTCCTGAAGGCACCCTCTGGCAAGCCATGAGCGCCGTCTTCGCCGACCTCATCGCCATGGGCGAGGAACTGCGCACGCTGGAACACCTCATGGCCGATGCGGACGAGGCCAAACGCAATACCGCCATGCAGCGCTACGGCGTCCTGCTGGAAAGCTACGAACAGCGCGGCGGCTTCAGCTACGAAGCGCGCATCGCCCAGGTCTTAGGGGGATTGGGCTTCGCGCCGGAGGAATTCCAGCGTCCTGTAGCTCAGCTCAGCGGCGGCGAACGCACGCGCGCCTTGCTCGCCCGTCTGTTGTTGGAAGAGCCCGACCTGTTGCTGCTTGACGAGCCGACCAATCACCTGGACATCGAGGGCATCGCCTGGCTGGAGGAAACCCTGCGTGAGTGGCGCGGGGCCTTCATCGTTGTGGCGCATGACCGCGCCTTTCTGGACGGCGTCGCCAATCGCGTCTGGGAGCTGGAGGCCAGTCACATTCAAGTTTACCGCGGCAATTACAGCGCCTACGTCCAGCAGCGCACCGAGCGCCGGGCGCAACTCCTCGAAGCCTACGAAGAGCAACAGGCCTTCATCGCCCGCACCGAGGATTACATTCGCCGTTACATGGCCGGGCAACGCTCGACCCAGGCCAAAGGTCGGCTCAAGCGCCTGGAGAGCCTGGAACGCATCGAGCGCCCCCAGGAACAGCCGACCCTGCGCATGACCCTGCCGGGCGCCATGCGCAGCGGCGATCTGGTGTTGGGGATGTACGACCTGGCCGTTGGCTACGATCCCGCTCGTCCTCTGCTGCGTGTTCCTGAGGTGGAGCTGCGTCGGACGCAGCGCGCCGCTCTGGTCGGCCCCAACGGTTCGGGCAAGACCACCCTCATCCGCACCCTGCTGGGACAGCTTTCTCCGTTGAGCGGGCGCTATCGCATCGGCGCGGGCGTGGCTATCGGCTATTTCGCCCAGATTCAGGAAGCCTTTAACCCTGAAGCCAGCATCCTGGACACTTTATTGGACGCCGGTCTGAACACCGTGAGCGAAGCCCGCCATTTCCTGGCGCGCTATGCCTTCCGCGGCGAGGACGTCTTCAAGCCCATGGGCGTCCTTTCCGGCGGTGAACGCACGCGCGTGGCCCTGGCCATCCTTTCCCTGCAACACGCTAACTTCCTCGTCCTCGACGAGCCGACCAACAACCTGGACATTGCCTCGCAGGAAGTCCTGGAAGAAGTGTTGGGCGGCTTTAACGGCACCATCCTGCTGGTCAGCCACGATCGTTACCTGATTCGCCGGCTGGCTACGCACATCTGGGCCATCGCTGACGGCCAGCTTCACAGCTTTGAAGGCTACGCGGCTTATGAAGCCTGGCATGAGGCGCGCAAAAACGGCGGAACGCGTCCCGATGCGCGGGTCGAAGCCGAACAAAAGGCCCAGCGCCTTCTGGAACGGCAGCAGGAAAAAGAACGGCAGCGCCTGTTGGCACGGCGCGAAAAGCGCCTGGCCGAACTGGAAGCCACCATTGCCCAACACGAAGCGCACTTGAAGGAACTGACCCTGGCCCTGGAACAGGCCAGTCGCCGCCAGGACATTACCCAGGTCACCCGCCTGGGCCATGAATACCATCAGGTCCAATCGCGGCTGGATGCGCTCATCGAAGAGTGGGGCGAGGTCGCAGCCGAGGGCTGATACCCGTAGTTCAGCATTAAAATGGCCAGCGTTCAAAAATATGGAGGTGCTCGATGCCCAAACCTTACGTGATCTGCCTGACCGGAAACATCGCTACCGGCAAATCCACCATAGCCCACATGCTGGCCGAACTGGGCGCTACCCCGATTGATGCTGACAAGGTGGCCCACGCCATGATGGCACCCGATGGGCCGGCCTATGCCCCCCTCGTCGAAGCTTTTGGTCCGGGCATTTTATATTCCACCGGCGCGGTCAATCGGCGCGCGCTGGGGGCAATCGTGTTTAACGACCCGGAGGCACTCCGACGCCTGGAGGCCATCGTTCATCCCCCCACGATCGCCGAGGTTGAGCGCCGTATCGCCGAAGCGCCGACCCCGGTAGTAGTCGTCGAGGCCATCAAACTGCTGGAAAGCGGCATGGTGGAACGTTTATGTGCGACCGTCTGGGTTACCACCTGCAAACAGGAGACACAACTCAGACGGCTGATCTACCAGCGCAATCTGGCGCGGGGCGATGCGCTCAAACGTATTAGCTCCCAGTCATCTCAGGAGCTGAAGCTGGCACGGGCAGATGTGGTCATTGACACCGATGGAGACCTGGAAGCTACCCGGCAACAGGTACTGGAGGCCTGGAAACACCATGTTGAACCTCACCTCTGAAGAACGGGCCTGGCTGGAAGGCGTGGCGGGGCCGGCCTTGCAGCGCGCCATGGAGATTATCGTCGCCCTGGGGCAGATTTACGGCGCGGAGCGGCTGGTCGAAATCAGCAACGTGCAGATCTCCGGCGTTTCCTATCGCAACATCGGTGCGGCGGGCCTGCGCTTCGTACAGCGCTGGGCGGAAGAAGGCGCGCGCGTGCGCGTCCCCACAACGCTCAACCCCGCGGCAACCGACCTGGAGGCCTGGGCCGATCTGGGTTTTGAGCCAGGGTTTGCCGCCCAGCAACAGGCGGTGATTGACGCCTTTGCCCGCATGGGCGTGAACGGCGGGCAGCCTGTTCCCACCTGCACCCCCTACCTGGTGGGCAATGTCCCGCGTCTGGGGGAGCATGTGGCTTGGGCCGAATCCTCCGCCGTCATCTACGCCAACAGCGTGCTGGGTGCGCGTACCAATCGTGAAGGGGGCCCGGGCGCGATTGCTGCCGCACTTGCCGGGCGTACCGCGGCTTACGGCATGCATCTGGACGAGCAGCGCCGGGCCAGCCTGATCGTGGAAGTCCGCTCCGCACCGCGCGAAGTGTCCGATTACAGTGCCCTGGGCGCCCTGGTGGGGAAAATGGCCGGGCCGCGCGTCGTCGCCTTTACCGGGCTAACCCTCGCACGCGGAGAGACCCTCTGGGAAGAGAAGCTCAAAGCGCTGGGTGCCGCGCTGGCCGCGACGGGCGCTGTGGCCCTGTATCACGTTGCCGGCATCACCCCCGAAGCACGGGATAGCCTGCCCCTGGTGGAAACGCCCGAACGCCTTGTTGTGGATGACTGGCAAGCGGGGTATGCTGCGCTCAGCGACACAGACGCCGACCCCGACCTGATCTGGATTGGTTGCCCCCACGCCTCGCTGGCCGAAATTGCCGCTGTCGCCGTGTGGGTGCGGGGACGCAGCCTGCGCCGTCCCTTGTGGATTACCTGTGCCCGTCCGGTTCTGGAAGCGGCACGGGCCGCGGGGTACGAAGCCGACATCCGCGCAGCCGGTGGACGTCTGGTGGCCGATGCCTGTGTTGCCATCGCCCCGATCAAAAGTCTGGGCGTCAAAGTCGTGGCGACGCCTTCGGCTAAGGGGGCCTATTACCTGCGCAACCTGGCTCGCGTCGCCGTGCGTTTTGCGCCATGGGATGTGTGTCTGGAGCTGGCGCTGAAATAGCAGGTACGCGGACGTCTCATCCGCTAATGATAAGGAATATGTGGCTGAAACTCAGGCTGAATTACCGCGAGGCTGGATAAACCCGCACGCTGTCCCCGTCTACTTCCACGAAATCACCGGTGGCGATGCTGGCGATGGGAAGCTGATCTACCATAGGAATGCCGCTGATGATGGCCCCAACGGCGACAATCGGCTCGCTTTCGGCGTTGAGGATGGCTGCCGGGGCCAGGCCGGCTTCGGCCAGTTGATAGAGCACATAGGACCCCACAGTGCTGCCCTTACCCGTGGGGAACACTAACACCCGCCCGGCGACGCATTGCCCCTGCAAAGGATGTCCCTGCTCCACAACCAGCCCGGTCTCCGGATCCACGCCGCCCAGGAACCCAATCGGTTCTGGCGAGACCAGCGCCTCCCCCCGTGCCTGTCCGGCTTTGATGCAGCGTCCTCGCAAGGTGAGCATGTTATGCCTTACGGTTGCCAGCGCAGAGCGGGATCGCCCAGCAGGACGAAGCCCCAACGTACATCGCTGCTGGAGCCGGCTTTAAGGGTGGCAACCCAGGCATCGCCTAGACGCGGATGCTCCTGGAGGGCGAGATAGAAGGCCTGGGCATACGAAGTTTGTTCTGGCGTGGTGGTTTCCCCCGTCGGGCCGATAAAAGCCACAACGCCGCCCTGGGGCTGGCGTAGCCACAGCTCACCCATTCCTTCCTGTTGGGGATGGGAGAAATAGGCCGAAAGGCAGGTCCAGGTGACGAAAACGGCGGGCTGTTTCCACGTGTCCTGATATGAAAGCAGCGTGTCCTGGGAGAGCTGCGTCAGGCTGCCGTGTCCGGCGTAGGTTACCCAGGCCGGAGCACTGTTGAGGGCTTCCAGCAGGCGCTGGGTGGCGTTGGCGTCCGCGGCGACGTCTATCGCTTCCGCCGGCAGGTCGGAAAGAATCCGCGGCAGGCCAGCCAGCATGGCGAGGAACTCCTGCTCTTTATCGCTCACCCAGAGCGTTTTCTGCGCGCCGTTGGCTTCCCAGGCCAGGGTTTTAGCGACGATTGTGGCTACATCCGCCGGGGTTTGGGCCGGCCAGCGCCCGATGGCAACGCGCGGTTGCCCTTCGGTGTTGGCTCCCAGCCAGCCATCGGCGGGCGTCTCGCCGACGAAGATGGTGCGCACATAGGGGGTGACGATGCGCAAGGCGCCGGCCTCACCCGTGTACCCATCTACGGCGGCGCTGCCATCTCCTACCAGCAGGGCGTAACGCAGCGCAGGCAGGGAAGTGATGAAGGTCCGCAAGGCTTCGGGGTCGGGATAGCCGTAGCTGTAGGCGTCGTACACGGCCTGCGGCGAGACGAGGGCGACTTTTAGCCCCTCCCGCTGGCGGGCCTCCAGGAGCGGGGCCAGGGCGGTGTGGAAGGCCTCTGGCGCGATGACCAGGTAGTCGGTTTTCGCAGCGGGGACGGTGAGAGGCGTCGTTGCGCGGATGCGGACCGGCGTCTGGGCCTGGTGGTGTTGTCCCAGCCAGTAGCTGTGGCCGGGATGTACGCCCAGGGCCTGAGGGTTCCAGGGATGCAGGCGAATCGGGGCGAGGGGGTCTGTCACGTCGAGCAGGAGGGCTTCATCCTGGACTGGCGGGAGACGCAGCGCGCCGCCGCTGGCCTGCCAGACGTGCCCGGTAGCCTGGGCGGGCGTGGTATAACGCACATCGAGAGCGTCGAGAAAGACGACGGACGTGATTCCCTGGAGGGCCGGGGTTTCCAGGCGCAGCGAGGCCGGTTGCCGCGCTTCCCAGGTGGCGCTGAGGGTCTGCATGCCTGTGCCGTCCCAGGTCCAGCTTTGCACGAGTTCATCGCCCCAGTAGAGCTCGGCCTGGTGGTCCGGGTCCAGGCTGGGGTTGGAGGAATGGCTCCACAGGCGCACAGTCACGCTCATGGGGCCGGGGGCCCACTCGGGCAGGGACAGGTCCGGTGTGAAGCTGGCGGGAGCGTAAAGCACTTGCCAGAACCACGGGATGTCGGTCGTGGCCTGGGGCAGGTAGCGCGTGTCCTGTTCCAGGTGTAGGGTGGTCCAGACGGTGGTTTCAGGTTGGGCCTGGGTGTCTTCTGGCGCCTGGGTTGGCAGGGTGGGGGATGCGGCTTCACGGTCCCAGTGCAGGGTGGTGTAAGGAAAGTAGCGCGTTGCACCAGCCGGGACATTGAAGAACACTTCCCAGCCCTGGGCGCCGCGCCAGGGAAGGACTGGGATAGGCTGGTCGCGCCAGGTCAGGTGTAGGTTAGGGGGTGTTGCGGCTTGCGGGTCCAGCCCCAGGATGCGCAGGGCGTCTGCATCCAGCCGCGCCGGTCCGGGTGTGGCAAAGTCAAGATAACCGCTGGTCTTGGTCATAGGCGCTTGCTGAGGAAGGCGCGGTGTTAACAACGGAAGGACGCGCGTGGCGATCAGGGAGAGGGCCAGCACAAGCCCGGCTATCAGGACGAACGGCGTCAGGCGAGCAGGAATCCGCATTTTCCCTTAAATCCTTCCTCTACGCCATAGCCAGAAGCCAGCGCCGAGCAGCAGGAGCAGCAGCGCCAGACCCAGGAGCACAGGGAATCCCGATGCAGCAGGTTCCGGCGCAGGGGTGACGGGAATGCGCGTCGGTGTGGGGAGCGACTCCGGGGTGCTGCTTTCCGTTGGCCCTGGCGTAATGAGAGTGGGTGTGGCGGTGACCTCAGGGCGCAGGGTCGGTGTGGCGGCGGTTGGGCCAGGGCCTATGGTGGCTGTGGCGGTGGGGGTGAGAGAGGGTGTGGCGGATGGCTTTGGTGCCGGGGTCAGGGTGCGCGTCGGCGTAGCGGTACGGGTGGGCGTGGCGGTTTGGGCCGGTTTTGAGGTTGGGCTGGGCGTGACGGTCGTGCCTGGGCCGGTGGTAGGACTGGGGTTGGCGGTGGATGTGGGCCTGGGCGTGGCAGTCGGTGTGGGGCCTGGTGTGACGGTCC
>DAOTZR010000069.1:0-5174 GCA_034434315.1 Anaerolineae bacterium | reverse complement strand
CTCCCCGGTTTGTTGGAACGCATCCTGGCTTACCTGGGGCTATCGGCATCGCTCTACCAACGCCTGGCAGAAAATTCGGTATAGGCCCTTTTGATTTGCACGAAAGAAGAGAAAAACATTGCATTTTCCGATAAAATAACAAAATGGCTATGCGAAATTCGCCTCTGCTCCACTTGACTACCCACACCACTGCGTTACAATCCCGCCACTGAAATTGGAAGGATAGTGTTCCCGTGGCCATGACCGAACAGACGAAATCAACACAAGCTTTCAACTATCCCGCCCACCTGGTCTTCAGGGTAGGGCTTTTGTGTATCCTGACCCTGGCTTTGACCCTGCGTAGTTACGCTCTTGACTGGGATGAAGGCACGCACCTTCACCCTGATGAGCGCTACCTCACCATGGTCAGCTCCGCCATCGAGCCACCGGCCCGCCTGAGCGACTACTGGGACACTGCCCATTCCTCCTTTAACCCCGCCAACCGCGGCCAGCCGGATTATGTGTACGGCACGCTTCCCATTTTCGCCACCCGCCTGTTAGCCGGCGCCATTGACCGCGCCTGTGGCGAGACGCCGGCGCCTTCGGCCACCCTGGTGCGTATGCTGCTCCTGGGGACCTCTGGACCCTGCTGGCCTGGGACCTACACCGGATATGGCGGCATCCACCTGGTAGGCCGTGCCCTTTCAGTTTTGGCTGATGGCGTCACCTTGCTAGCCCTGGCTCTGCTGGCACGCCAGCTTTATGGCCGGCGCATCGCCTTATTCGCCGCTCTCCTCTACACCTTTGCCCCTCTGCCCATTCAACATGCGCACTTTTTTGTCGTGGATAGCTTCGCAACCGTTTTCACAACGGTCACCCTGGCGTTTCTGGTATACGCAATTCGTCGTCAAAAACCCTGGCTATTTCTGGCCGCCGGCGCAACAACCGGTCTGGCCCTGGCCTGCAAAGTCAGTGTCTGGCCTTTGGCGGGGATGGTGGCCCTGGCCAGCCTTGTCCATTACGATCGGGAACAGGCGCGCTACACCCTGGGCTGGAGTAAGCAACGCGTCCTACTGCTTGCCGGTGCGGGCTTGCTGGCGCTGTTTGCCTTTCGCTGCGGCCAACCCTACGCCTTTATGGGCCCTGGCTTCCTGGGATTGAAACTCAACGCCCATTGGCTTGACCTGATGCGCTACATCCGGCTGCTCATGAGTGGCGCCATTGATACGCCGCCCGGCCATCAGTGGACCGGACGCGCGCTGCTCATCTTCCCCTGGATCAACATCACCTTTTGGGGCCTGGGATTACCGACGGCACTGGCCGCCTGGATGGGATGGGCTGTGATGGGATTCCAGCTCTGGAAACGCCGAAACTGGCAGCATTTCTTGCCCTGGATTTGGATAACGGGCTTGTTTCTTTACATCGGAACGCAGTGGGTCAAATCCATGCGCTATTTTCTGCCGATTTATCCCATCCTGGCCTTGCTTGCCGCCTGGCTGGTGTGGCAAATCCCGCTCCGATTTCGTAGGTTCCAGGCCCTGCTCCTGGCAGGTGTTGGAATCGGGAGCATAGCCTGGGGAGCAGCTTTCGTCAGCATCTATCGCCAGCCTGTGACCCGTATCACGGCCAGCCGCTGGATGTACGAGAACATCCCCACGGCGCTCACGCTGTACACCCTGGAAGGACAGCCGATCCAGGTGCCCTTGACTCCCGACACCCGGCTTGAGGCGGGGAATACAATCCGCGAAATTTTCATCCCCGAACGCGCTGCAACCGTCTACCGCCTTACCCTGAACAAGGTGCGGGCTGTGGACGCCACAGCGGGGCGGTGCTGGATCCGCGCGCAGCTGAGCCTCTCACCCGATGGAACCTTGCCTTTAGCCGAGGCGGCGCAGGTCGCCATGCTGCCGGCGCTGTCAACGACATCAGTCGAATTCACGCTACCTGCGCTGACGCTGAGCCCCAATCAACCAGTTTACCTTACCCTGGATTTGTTGGAAGGCGCCCCTATAGTGCTGGAAACATCCGTACTGGGCAATGAACATTGGGATGACAGCCTGCCCTTGCGGATAGACGCCAGAGACCCTTACTGGAACTGGTATCGCGGCCTGAAAAGCAGCATTGACGGCTTGATGGACATGTATTTTGAAGACACGCCTGAAAAGCGCGATATGCTGCTGCAGTGGCTGGACGAGGTGGACTATATCGTTCTATCGAGCAATCGCCTGTATGCTTCCATCCCGCGCCTACCTCAACGCTATCCTCTCACCACGGCCTACTACCGCACCTTGTTCGATGGCAGCCTGGGATTTGAGCTGCTGGCGGATTTTGTCTCCTTTCCGCGCTTGGGGCCTTGTCAGTTCAACGATCAGGAAAGCCCTTTCCCCATTCCCCAGGCACGCTACACCAACGCCGCTCCCTGTACCATCCCTTATCCCCCGGCGGAGGAAGCCTTTAGCGTTTATGATCACCCGCGCGTGCTCATTTTCGCCAAAACCTCGACCTATTCACGGGAACGGGCCGAATCCCTGTTGCCCCTTTCCCTGCTGGACAATGTGGTCTGGACCACCCCACGCGATGCCTCGCGCATGACGCCGGCCAAAGCCACCCGGCTCTGGCTCTCCGAGGCCAGGCGCGCTGCGCAGGAAGCCGGCGGCACATGGCGTGAGCTGTTTCATCGTGAGGCGCCGCAGAATCGCTCCCAACTGTTGGCTGTGTTCCTCTGGTGGGCCACGCTGGTGTTGCTGGGGGTGATGGCTTTCCCCTGGGTGCGTACCGCCTTACCCGATTGGGGAGCTTTCGCCTATAGCCTGGCTAAAACCGTGGGCCTCCTCGCCTGGGCGTATGTGAGCTGGTTCTTTGCGGCTGTTGGTCTGGTACCCCACAGTCGCCTGTTGCTATCGGCCACGCTTTTGGGGCCGGGTCTGGGCTCCGCTTTTCTATATTATCGCCGTTGGGACGCCTGGCGCGCGTACTGGCGTGACCACAAGCGTGAGCTACTGTTCATCGAGGGGCTGTGTGCACTGCTCTATCTGGCATGGGTGGCCTTCCGTTGGCACATTCCCGATCTGTGGCAGCCCTTTACCGGGGGCGAAAAGCCGATGGATTTCGCCTATCTGAACGCTGTCATCAAATCAACCTGGTTCCCACCCTATGACCCATGGTTCGCTGGTGGGACCATGAACTACTATTACTTCGGCTTCGTCCTCATCGGATCGCTGATTAAACTGACAGGAATTATTCCCGCCATCGCCTATAACCTGGCGATTCCAACGCTTTTTGCGCTTACCGGTACAGGCGCTTATGGGCTTGCGATAGCGTTATCCGGTCAGCGTGATACGTCTCGCGCACGCCTGGCCGGCCTGTTGGGTATGGTCTTTGTGGTCATCATGGGGAACCTGGGCGAGCTCAAGCTCATCTTCGATGGCTTAAAGACCCTGGGAGGGGTGGACTTTGAAAGCCTTATCCCCGGTTATCCCGCGCTTGTTTCCGCCATCAGCGGGTTGGGCAAAGTTCTTTTTGAGGGGGCTAAATTTCCATTCCGCCCGGAATGGTGGTATTGGAATGCCACACGTTTAATTGAGCCCGCCGACGTCTACGATCCCGGTGCGATCAACGAATTCCCCAATTTCACGTTCCTCTTTGGGGATTTGCACGCTCACGCCATTGCCATGCCCCTGACGCAGGTGGCATTGGCGCTGGCCCTGCAGACTGCCAGGCGTTTGCGCTCCGCGTTACGTCCGACGCGGGGGTGGCTACGTTGGATTCCCTGTCCCGACGCCGGCCTGTTCCTGGCGATGTTGGTCTGCGGCGCTTTACGTGCCACCAATACCTGGGACTACCCCACGTATCTTGGACTAATAGCCCTGGCACCGTTTTTGAACTTGCTCGGTGGTGAGCGCGACGATTCGGAAAAATCCTGGCGTGAGGAAATTATCCGGGCCGTCGTCGGCACGGGCTTCATTTTCCTGGGGGCCGAGCTTCTTTTCCGTCCTTTTTCCGCCCATTATGTCAGCGCCTATGGCCGTTTCTTCGCCTGGACCGGGGCCAAAACGCCCCTGAAAACTTACCTGCTCATGCATGGGCAATTCCTGTTCCCGATCGGCGTGATGGCGCTGAGTTCTTTTAGCCACACCTTAAAACGCCTGCGCCTGAATCAACAGCGCGATGCGGCTCTGGCCTTTGGCGCTCTGGCCCTGGTGGGCCTGGGCCTGACCCTGGTGCTGACGCGAATCATGGGGGTGTCTGTAGCCTGGGTGGCCATTCCTGTGGGGCTGCTGGCCGCCTTGTTGCTGCTGGACCCGCAAACACCGATTCATGAGCGTAGCTTATGGCTATGGACGGGCACAGCTATGGCTCTTACCCTGCTGGTTGAGTTGTTCGCCCTGCAAGGGGACGTCGGGCGCATGAATACAGTCTTTAAATTCTACCTGCAGGTGTGGATGTTGCTGGCTTTGAGTGCTGCGGTAGCCACCGAACGTATCGCTTCGGCGCTGTGGCTGGCACCGGGTCAGGAAAGCACTGAGCCGCTGCAACGTCTTATTGTACGCAACCCTCACGGATTGGGAGATGGAATTCTGGCCGTGATGCTGTTTCTGCTTTTTAACGGCCTGCTCTATCCGGCCCTAGCCATTCCAGGACGGGCGCGCGACCGTTGGAACCCCGATGCACTCCACACTCTAGACGGCATGGCTTACATGGATACGGTCACGCACTACGAACGGGATGTCGCGATTCCGCTTGCCGCTGATGCCGGCGTTATCCGCTGGTTGCAGGACCATGTGACAGGCTCGCCGGTCATCATGGAGCAGATATCCGACATTGAATACCTTTGGGGGAACCGCATCAGCATCTACACGGGTCTGCCATCAGTTGTGGGCTGGCGCTGGCATCAGGTCCAGCAACGGATGCTGATGCCGGGGGGAACGGTGGAGGCCCGCCAGAGTGACGTGCGCGCTTTCTATGAAACGCCTTCAGCAGATGAGGCTTACGCTATTTTGCAGCGCTACCGTGTGCGCTATGTCATTCTCACACCATTTGAACGGGCCTATATGCCATCTGAGGGCGAATTGAAATTCAAGACCATGCTCGACAGTGGGATGTTGCGCGTAGTTTACGAGGATCCTACCTACCACGCTTTTATCTACGAAGTGCTTCCCTTGACGCCCTGATGCACGAGCACCCAGGCAAGGGGC
>DAOTZR010000068.1:0-40557 GCA_034434315.1 Anaerolineae bacterium | reverse complement strand
GAGCCTGGGGGTGATAGACGCGAGCGGACGCTACACGGCGCCGGTGCATCCGGGCACGGGCTGGATTACGGCCACGCATGGCGCCTTTGTCTCACGCGTTCAGGTCTTGGTGGGATCAGGTGACCCGGTGGCACTGGCGATTACCCCATCAACCTTAACCTTGACGGTGGGCCAGCAGATGACGTTTACTGCCCAGGCCTTGGATGAATACGGCAACGAGGTGACCTTGCCAGGGCCACTGACCTGGTCTGCTGATGCGGCGATTGGTACCATTAGTCCGGCGGGGGTGTTGACCGCACGCACTGTCCCGGCGACGGGCCTGGTGCGGGCCCAATCCGGAGCACTTTCGGCTCAGGCTGAGGTAACTCTGGTTCCAGGCTCACCGGCCAGCATTCTGGTTACGCCTGAAGCACTAACGCTGACCGTTGGTGTGACAGCAACCTTGCAGGCGCAGGTGCTGGATCAGTACGGGAATCTCACCCCCGACCCGGTAAGCTGGAATGCAAGTGTGGGGACGATAGATGCGCAGGGTAAGTTTACTGCACCTGTTTATCCGGCTCAAGGGCAGATCACGGCTACAGCTGGTGCCGTCCAGGTTCTGGTGCCGGTGACGGTTCTGGCTGGCCCCGCGGTCAGTCTGACGGTCGTGCCGGATGCGGTGACGTTGCGGGTGCGGGATACGCTGACTTTCAGCGCTCAGGTGCGCGATCTGTATGGCAATCTGATGGCTGAAAATCCAATCTGGACGGCGACGTGCGGGACCATTGACGCGCAAGGACGTTATACGGCGCCCAACCGGCCCTGTCGCGGACAGGTGACTGCGACGCTGGGAGCCTTGAACGCTTCGGTCCAGGTGCAGGTGCAGGCGGTGGTGTATTTGCCGCTGACGCTGCGCAATCTGAACCCGATGACAGGCATAACGCGAGGGCGGTAAGTTTTAGCCTGTGAAGACTTCTGCATAAGTAGATGGCCTGAAGAGGGCGGGGACATGTCCTCGCCCTCTCTGGTCTGGGCAGTTGTGTGATTTGTGCTATAATCTATATGCTTATGGTCTTTGCTAAGGGGTGGTGCGCAGTTGTTCTGAGGAGCAGCCTTGTTCCGGGGAAATAAATGTACAGGCTGCTCGGTATTGTCCCTGGAGTCGGTTGCAGCACTGAATTGTTATAAGGCGCAAAGTGACTCGAAAGTGAGTTGTGATGGGCACCGAAACGATCGCCGAAAGATTTGAGCTGGCTATTGCAATTGAAAACTATATGCAGACCTTATACACTGCTTTGGCCGAAAAGTTTCCGCACGCCCCTGCTGTGGCCGATTTCTGGCGACGGATGGCCGAACAAGAGAAAATGCACGCCCTGCAACTGGATGTGATCCGTCAGGGAATCTCCGAGGCAGAACTGCAGGCTCCTCTGGTTTATGCTGAAGATGAAAGATACACGCTGATCCTGGCTCAGCCCGTCTCCGAGCGTGTGGTCAGCGTGCGTAATCTGGACGATGCCTTTGCGTTAGCCGCCGCTCTGGAAACTCCGGAGACGAATGCTCTATTCAGCTTCCTGATCCGGCATTTTGCCCGCAACCTCCAGGCGGAAACTCTGCTCCTGGAAGCGCTGCGCCAGCATATTGAGCAACTTGCTGACTTTGCGCGTTATTTTGGTATTGGGGAAAATCGAAGGGAGATCAAAGCGCGATGAAGCCGGATTATCATACGATTTTTGAGATCGCTATCAGGGCGGAACGCGAAGCCCAACAGCTTTACCTTGATATCGTCGCCATGTTCTCTGCGTATCAGCCCGCTGTGGACTTGTGGATTGCTCTGGCTCGCGATGAGCATTACCATGCTCGTGCTCTAGAACACCTGCTGGCAGAAGCGCCAGCCTCAGCGCTTCAAGCGGAAATTTCTCCGCTTTTATGGGAGCAGGCTCAGGCTTTATTGCGCTTGAATCATGACCAGTTGCGCGCTTCTATTGCCTCTCTGGATGATGCGTATCAGCTCACTCATGAACTGGAGCATTCGGAAGTCAACAGTATGTTTGAATTTTTGGTTCATGCGTTTTTAAGTGATCCCAAATTTGAAGTTGTGACGCTGCAGAATTTACGGGAGCATTTGATGCGGCTGGTTCAGGCCCCAGACACCCTGGGCCCTGCGGAAGTGCGCCAGCGGATCATGGCCCAACGCGCTTTTCCGGAAAATTAGCTATTTTATGCCATCTCGATGAGGAGGCCGGTATGCAGATTACGGTGGTACAAGGGGCGATTCAAGATGTTCAGGCGGACGCCATTGTCGTCAATCTTTTCGAGGGCGTAACCGAACCTGGCGGTGCAACAGGAGCGGTAGATCGCGCTCTTTCGGGGCAGATCAGCGACGTTATCCGTAGCGGTGATTTTCGTGGCAAGCGCAAGGAAGTGCTGGTGTTGTACACCCGCGGAGCTGTACCGGCGCCGCGGGTTATTCTGGTTGGGTTGGGCAAGGCCGAAGCATTTTCCCGGGAAGTCGTGCGTGAAGCAGCGGCTGTGGCCGCTAATCAGGCCCGCAAGTTGGGCCTGACCTCACTGGCAACGGTCGTTCATGGCGCAGGTGCTGGCGGATTGGATGCGCAAGAGGCTGCCGAAGCTACGGCGGAGGGGACGCTGTTGGGGCTGTATCGCTTTGCTGAATTGAAGGCCGAGGAGGAGAATCACAAGCCCGACCTGGAGCAGGTGATGCTGGTCGAGTATGAGGCTGAAAAACTGGAGGCGCTGCGCCTGGGGGCCCAGGCGGGCGAAATCCTGGCCCAGGCGACCAACCTGGCGCGCACCCTGGTTAACCGTCCGGCCAATATTGCCACGCCTTCGCATCTGGCAGCCGAAGCGCAACGCATCGCTGCGGAGACCGGCCTGCGTTGCACCATTCTCACGCCAGAGGACATGGAAGCGTTGGGCATGCGTTTGCTCTTGAGTGTGGCGCGCGGCAGCCATGAACCGGCGCGGTTTATTATTCTGGAGCACAATGCTGAGCGCGAGGATTTGCCTGCGGTGGCTCTGGTTGGTAAGGGATTGACCTTCGATACCGGCGGGATTTCGCTCAAGCCTTCCGAGGGCATGGAGGCCATGCGCAGCGATATGGCGGGCGGGGCCGCGGTCCTGGGCGCGATGTATGCCGTCGCGCGGATGAATCTGCCGCTGCGGGTGATCGGCCTGGTCCCGGCGACCGAAAACATGCCCGGCGGACGGGCCACAAAGCCCGGCGACATCGTGCGCTCGCTAAAGGGGCTTACCGTGGAAATCATCAATACTGATGCGGAAGGTCGCCTGATCCTGGCGGATGCCCTGACGTATGCGGGGACCTTCAAGCCCCAGGCGATGGTGGACATCGCCACCCTCACCGGTGCCTGCGTGATTGCTCTGGGCAACGCGGCGGCGGGTGTGATGGGTGACGCGGACCTGGTGGAGAAGCTCCGGACTGCCGGGGAGCGCAGCGGAGATCGCGTCTGGCCTTTGCCCTTGTTTGAGGAGTACAAAGACCAGCTCAAGAGCGACCTGGCCGATCTGAAAAACGTCGGTGGGCGTCCAGGCGGCGCCCTCACCGCGGGCACTTTCCTCAAGCAGTTTGTGCCCGATGGGGTCACCTGGGCGCACGTGGATATGGCCGGTATGGCCCTGGAGGAAAAGGGCCGTCCCCATGTTCCCAAGGGGGGTACCGGGTATGGCGTGCGTTTGTTTGTGGATTTGCTCCGCAACTGGCGCGCTTAGTTTGTGCGAGCGGGCGGTCTGCACAGGCCGCCCGCTTTTTTCGCCATGCCCCTCCGTTTAACACGTCGGCGCTTCTTACAAGGCCTGGGTGCGGGCCTGATTTTGAGCGCCTGCCGGGGCCTTGCGCCGCAACCAACCCCCACGCTTGAGTCAGTAACCCCGTCCCCAACCCCACCTGCGCCAACCCCGACTGTGACCCCAACCAGGACGGTTACACCGACACCAGCACCGACGCCAACACCAACACCGCTCCCGTCTCTGGACGTGCAGATTGGGCAGTTGCTGATGGTCGGCTTTCGCGGATTGCGGGTCACAGAAAGCGATCCCATCGGTCAGGCCTTGCTGGCCGGGCAGGTGGGCGCGGTGGTGTTGTTCGATGCCGATGGCCCCAGTCAGGGCCGTTTGCCGCGCAACGTGGCTTCCCCGGAACAGGTCCAGGCCTTGACCGCGGATCTGCAACGTTTGGCCGCGCTGCCCGTCCTGGTCGCCATAGATTACGAAGGCGGAAAGGTAGCCCGGTTGCGGCCCAAGTACGGCTTCCCGGAAACGCTTTCGGCTATGGCGCTGGGTGCCGCAGGGGTAGAAGCTACCCGAACCCAGGCTCAGGCGATGGGACAGCTCCTGCATACGCTGGGCATTGCTCTCAATCTGGCTCCGGTAGTGGATTTGTGCCTTAATCCTGATAATCCGATTATTGCTGGCAAGGAGCGCTGCTTTTCGGCCGACCCGGCGGTGGTGATTGACCACGCGCGTGCCTTCATCGAGGCGCATCATGCCGCCGGAGTGGCCTGTACCCTCAAGCACTTTCCCGGCCATGGGAGTTCGCGGGGCGACACGCACCGCGGCTGGGTGGATGTGACGCAGTGCTGGCAGGTGGAGGAATTGCAGCCGTATCAGGCGCTGATCGCCGCTGGCCTGGCGGACGCGGTGATGACGGCGCATGTGTTTCACGCCGGCCTGGACCCGCAACACCCGGCGACCCTTTCCGCCCCTGTGGTCGAGGGAATATTGCGGCAGGAGCTGGGATTCCAGGGTGTGGTGATCTCCGATGATTTGCAGATGCATGCTATTGCCGCCCATTACACGCTGGAAGAAGCGGTGCGCCGGGCCCTGCTTGCCGGTGTGGATTGTCTGGCTTTTGCCAACAATAGCGTCGAAAGTTACGATGAGCATCTGGCGGGGCGTCTGGTAACCCTGATCCGCAGGCTGGTCGATGCAGGGCAGGTGCCTGAGGCGCGCATTACCGAAGCCTATCGCCGGATCATGCGGCTGAAACGCACCTGGATGCCCGATCTTTTTCCCGTCCCGGCCTGACCCCCTGCGACTTCCTCATTTTTGCGTAACTACCTACCGCCTTGTTAAACTAAATTTCGAATAGTTCTGGATGCTTGTAAGCGCTGACCCTGGCCCTCACCTCATTCCCTGACCCCCTCTCCTCTCCCAATTGGGGAAAGGAGAGGGGGTACTAATTCACGCGATTTAAGTTTTGTGGTATAGTCAACCTATGACGTTAGAAGAGCTAACCCAGGCCATGGATCGTTTTGTGGCGGCGATGGGCTGGTATGCGGCGGATTCGCCGCGCCCTCAGACGCCGCGCAACATTGCTATTTCGCTGGCTTTAGAAGCAGCGGAAGTACTGGAGCATTTCCAGTGGGGCGAGCAGGCCGATGCCGCTGCCCTGGCTGAGGAACTGGCGGATGTGTTTTTGTATCTGGTGCAACTGGCTGAATTGACCGGGGTTTCTCTGGAAACGGCTGTGCTGGAAAAACTGGAGCGCAATTACGCGCGCTTTGGGCCGAAGTCAGATGGGGGATAAGCCATTACGCCTGCTTGCCGTCAGTGATGAGGTTTCGTCCGCTTTGTTTGGCCCGGAATTGCGGCGCCTGGTGGACGAGGTGGATGTCTTGCTGGCCTGCGGCGATTTGCCTTACAGTTATCTGGAATATCTGAGCACGGTTTTGAGCGTACGCCATGCGTTTTTTGTGCATGGGAATCATGATGTGGATGAGTACCTGGCCGGCGGGCATGTGCTGAAGGCGCCCGGCGGCTGGGTTAACGCGGATCGGCGCAGCTTCTTTACCGGGCGCTTGTTGATTGGCGGACTGGAAGGCTGCATCCGCTACAAGCCGCGGGCTCCTTATCAATATACGGAAGCGGAGATGCGCCGTCACGTGGCGCAGCTCACGTGGCGTTTGCTGTGGAACCGGATGCGCTATGGGCGATTTCTCGACATTCTCATCACCCATTCGCCCCCGGCTGGCATCCATGACGGTCCGGATGGCCCGCATCGTGGTTTCGCTGCTTTTTTGACCTTGATGCAACGTTTTAAGCCGCGCCTGCTGTTACATGGCCATAAGCATCATTACGGCCACGATACGTGGCGCACCCGGTACCTGGATACGGAAGTCGTTAACGTGCATCCGTTTCGCATCATCGAATGGCACCAGGAGGGGACGATTACTTATGGACATTACCGCCGCTGAGAAGAGTTACCTGAGCGCCCGGCGCAAGGCAGGGTTGCGCGCTCTGCTGGCGGCTTTGACCGGGCGCCCCAATCGCCTGTTGCGTTGGGATGAGGTGCAGGATAAGCTGCGCATCGGCGGGCGGATTGACCGCGGCTTGCAGACCGTGCCTGTCGAAAAGATTGTGGGCAGTGTCAATCGCTATCGCGATTTCGACCGCGCCTTTTTGCCGACTCAGGATGTGACCGCCGAGCGCTGGATGAATATCAGCCGCGCCTACTACGCGGAAGAGGCCTTACCGCCGGTGACCCTGTACAAGGTAGGCGAGGTGTATTTTGTGGTGGATGGGAATCATCGCGTGTCGGTGGCACGCCAGCGGGGCCAGGCTTTTATTGACGCTGAGGTGATTGAGGCGCAGGCGCGCGTGCCCCTGACGCCCGACATGGATGCGACGGACCTGGAGATCGCTGGTGAGTATGCCGAATTTCTGGAACGCACGCGTTTTGATGAGCTTTTTCCAGGCGCAGAGCTGCATCCGACGATTGCCGGCGGCTACCATCGGCTGTTGGAGCACATCGCCGTCCATCGCTATTTCATGGGGATCGAGCAACAGCGCGACATCAGTGACGAAGAGGCGGTGCGTGACTGGTACTGCAACGTGTATCAGCCGTTGGTGGCGATCATTCGCGAGCGCGACCTGCTCAAGGAGTTTACCCGGCGCAGTGAGGCCGATCTTTATCTGTGGATTATGGAACACTGGCACCACCTGCGCGAAAACGGGGTTCAGCTCAGCGCCGAAGAAGCGGTGATGCAGTTCGCCGAGGCGTTTGCGCCCAGCTTCTCAAAGCAGTTGCTGTACCTTATCAAGGACCTGTGGCTAAGCCTGGTGGATGCGCCGCCTGAGGCCTGGGAGGATTTCTGCGCGCGTACCGGGTTAAAGCCCAAAACGCCGATCGAGTTCACGACCGCGAATGGTTATCAGCGCTTGCAGGAACACATTGCCGTTCACCGCCATTTTATGGGCGAAAGCCAGCAACGTTTTATCAGCGAGGAAGAGGCGGCACAGGACTGGTACCAGACTATTTATCAGCCGTTGGTGGCCCTGATTCAGGCCCATGGCCTGCGGGAGGAATTCCCTGGCCTGACCGAGGCGGATTTGTACCTGCGCGTCAGTGAGCATGTGTATGTTTTGCGTCAGGGCGATCCGACCCTTTCGCTAGAGGAAGCGGTGAGGCGTTTTGCGGAGCAATTCACGCAAAGGCCTGACGCGCGCGCCAGAAAGATCCTGCGCGATCTGCTCAAAGCTACAACCCAGGATATTCCGGCGGATGAGGCTGAAGCGCGGGCGCAATTGGAGCACTTGTGTCGAACCTGTAACTTGCCGCTCTTGCAGGTGACCTTGCCGGGAGGAGCGCGGCGTCTGTTGGAACATGTGGCCGTGCATCGCTATTTTCTGGCCAGTGAGGCGCAGCAGGATGTGGATGAAGTCGCAGCTTTTGAAAGCTGGTTTATGCTGGTCTATCAGCCTGTTGCGGCGCAGATCGAGGCCACGGGAGTGTTGCCGCTTATACCGAAGCGCACGGTTGCGGATGTGTATCTGTGGTTGATGGACCATCGCGATTTTCTGCTGCGCCTGGAAAGCCGGGGCGAAGCGGCGCAGATCGCCGCCCAATTGAAGACGCAGATGCGCACGGTTTTTGACCGTTTACAACGCTTGCTGAAGGAAGGGCTGGATACAGCCTGATATTTTCACAGAGATGAGGTGAAAGATGGCCGATTTTCTAACTCCGCAAAGTGAAGATTTCGCTAAATGGTATAACGAAATCGTCCAGAAGGCTGAACTGGCGGATTATTCACCCGTGCGTGGCTGTATGGTGATTAAGCCCTATGGTTACACGCTTTGGGAGAACATTCGCGATGCACTGGATCGGCGCTTCAAAGAGACGGGACACGTCAACGCTTATTTCCCACTCTTTATCCCTATGAGTTTTCTGCAAAAAGAAGCGGAGCATGTTGAGGGCTTTTCGCCGGAGCTGGCCGTCGTGACGCATGGCGGTGGCGAGCAACTGGAGGAACCGTTGGTGGTGCGCCCGACCTCCGAGACCATTATTGGCTACATGTATGCCAAATGGGTTCAGTCCTACCGCGACCTGCCCCTGCTCATCAATCAATGGGCCAATGTAGTCCGCTGGGAGATGCGCACGCGCCTGTTCCTGCGCACGGCGGAGTTCCTCTGGCAAGAGGGCCATACGGCTCACGCCACCGAACAGGAGGCCTGGGAGGAAACCCGGCGCATGCTCGATGTCTACACCGACTTCGCCTACAACGAGGCGGCTATTCCGGTTATCCCTGGGCGCAAGAGCGAAAAGGAAAAATTCGCCGGCGCGGTGGCCTCTTTCACCATCGAGGCTATGATGAAGGATGGCAAAGCCTTGCAGTCGGGCACGAGTCATTTCCTGGGACAGAATTTTGCCAAAGCCTTTGACATCAAGTTCCTGGACGAGCACAATCAGATGCAATATGCCTGGACTACATCCTGGGGCGTCAGCACGCGCATGGTGGGCGCCATCGTGATGACGCACGGCGACGATCAGGGCCTGGTGCTCCCGCCGCGGCTTGCACCGATTCAGGTAGTGATTATCCCCATCTGGCGTAAGGACGCTGAACGTGAGGCCGTCCTGCAGACGGCACAGGAAGTCGAACGGCGCTTGAAGCCGCTGGCGCGGGTGAAACTGGATGCGCGTGAAGAGTTCACTGCCGGCTGGAAGTTCAACGATTGGGAGATGCGCGGCGTTCCTCTGCGCCTGGAGATCGGCCCGCGCGACGTGGCGCAAGGCCAGGTTCTGGCGGCTCGGCGCGATGTTCCTGGCCGCGAGGGTAAGACCACCATCGCCCTCGAAGCCCTGGAGCGGGCCGTCCCAGAGCTGCTCAATGAGATTCAGCAGGGCATTTTACGCAAGGCCCTGGACTTCCGCGATAGCCACATCTGGGATACCCCGGACTTCGGCGCGCTACAAGAGGCGGTTCAACAAGGCTTTGCCCGCGCCTGGTGGTGTGGGGATCGCGCTTGCGAAGAGGCTATCACCGCCGAAACCCGTGCGACCACGCGCTGCATCCCCCTGGAGCAACCGGGCGGCACGGGCCGCTGTGTCTACTGTGGCCGTGAGGCTCATCAAGTGGCCCTTTTCGGGCGGGCCTATTAAAACGGAAACGAACGGAAAGGAGCGGTGAGCGTTATCCTGTCGCTCACCGCTCCTGTTTGCCCAGGGCTTTGAGCGCGCCGCGGAATCGTTCCGGGTCGCTGATCTGACGGCGGACCGGACGCTCCAGCGTTATGGCGATCATCCGCCGGACCTTATCGAGGCTTTCAGACGTCAGGGGCGTCGGGCGGCGCGCCAGGCCCAGCGCGTAGTTGGTCGCTCCGGGGAGCCAGTCCCATTCCCGGCGTAGCTCATCCGCTTTGACGTGATAGGCGCGTTTATCCCAGGCCAGGGCGCTTTTTTCGACATCGGCCTGGATGGTGCGCAGGGCTGTGCCCAGCACGGCCAGCAAATCATGGGCCAGGCCCTGATCCCCGCGCTGCAGGCACTCCGGCAGGTGGATCAACAACAATTCGGCTATGAGCTTCAACTGACGGTCGCGATCTTGATCGGCCATATCTTTCCTTAAGAGTTAATTCGGTCTATGAGTATGAACCATGATGATTCGGACACAACAGGGCGTAGCCTACCACAGGGGCCCAGTCTGTCAAGCGGACGGGTGTGGCTGGTGCGCGCCCTGATTGCTCCGGTGCTGCTGTGGAATCTTTCCGCGGCTCTGCCTTTTGTTGGCGATCCTGCCCCTTACGTCCCGGCCTTTGAGCTGGAGGGCGTTCCCGGCATGATCATGGTGCGCAGTCTGGGCCTGCTCTTTCTGATGTGGAATGTGCCCTATCTGCCGGCCCTGCTCGATCCCCGCCGCTGGGGCATGTGTGTGAGCGTCATCCTGGCCCAGCAGGCGCTGGGACTGGCCGGAGAGCTCTGGATGGCCCTGACGCTGCCCGCGGGTCATGGCGCTTTGCTGGCTACGGGGCAGCGTTTTATTGCTTTCGATAGCGCCGGTCTGCTGTTGTTGCTTCTGGCTCAACGGCTGCTTATCCCGAATCCTGGACGTGACTATGGCTCCAACTCGCTCGCGTGATTTAAGCTTTTACGGTTTTCTCGGTGACTACATCAGCTTTAAGCTGGCCATGACTTTTCTGGGAGAAAGTACGATTCTACCGGCCCTGGTTGCGCACTTTACGACCTCTTCAATTATCATCGGGCTTTCTGGCTCCAGTTATCAGGTGTTCTGGCTGATTCCCCAGATTCTTCTGGCCGAATATGTGACCCGCTTTCCCCGCAAGCGCATGCTCTTGTTGCAGATGGCGGCCTTGGGGCGCCTGGGCATTCCCCTGACCGCGCTGCTGCTCCTGCTTGGTGCACTCCCAGGGCCCACCCTGTTCCTGGCGCTCTTCTTCCTGGCCTATTGGACCTTTTCCATCACCGATAGCGTGGCGGCCCTGGCCTGGCTGGACCTGATCGCCCGGATTTTGCCCATGCGCCGACGCGAAACGCTCTTTGCTACCGCTTTGATTGTGGGGAGTTTGGGCGGCATTGGGGTGGGGTGGATCACCCGCCTGACTCTGGAACGCCTGGCTTTTCCGCTCAACTTCGCTATGATTTTCGCCTATGGGAGCGTGTGCCTGTATGCTTCGGTGCTGGCTATGCTTTTGATTCGTGAGCCGGTGGAAGTCCCACAAGAACCCACGGCGCCGGCACGGCCTTTGCGTGAACGCCTGGGTGAAATGGCGACAATTTTCCGGCAGGATCATCTGGCGCGGCTACTGATTCTGGCGCGCCTGTTGGTGCAGGGCAGCATCATGGCCTGGCCCTTTTACGTGCCCTTAGCCACGCAGCGTTTGGGTCTGGGAGAAGCTTCTTTGGGGACGTTTACGGTTGTGAATACCCTGGCTCAGGTTGTGGGCGTGAGCTTTTACCGCCTCCTGGCGCGTTATCGCGGTCCGCGCGCTGTGATGATCGCCAGTGCCGTGCCGGCCTTCGCCGGCCCCTTTCTGGCGCTTGGAGCGAGTGTGCTGCCCCGCTCCCTGGGTGTTCCCCTCTTGTATGCGGTCTATGCCGCTATGGGTATGTTTGGCGTCTCGATTATGCTGGGCTACACCAATGCTATGTTGGAGATTGCTCCCGAAGCCCGGCGCCCCGTCTACATGGCGCTCGGCCATACGCTCATCGGTCTGAGCGCTCTGTTCCCGCTAGGGGGTGGCGTGCTCCTGCGCCTGGCATCCTATCCGGTGCTTTTTAGCGCGGCCTGCATTCCGCCGCTGCTGGGCTTTATCCTTAGTCTACGCGTGCCCAGATTGGGGAGTTCGCAGGAGCAGCCATAAATCCCACGATGTGATTGCAATCCCTGAAAGCGCTACCGGCGCCTTTTCGGTCGGCGCAGACTGACCGTTGGCCGAAGGTCTGGCAGTGATTGACATAACAAAAAATTTGCACTTCAGATGATTAGTTTTATACTGGACTTTGTGTTGACCCGCCAGACCAGGCTAGAAAGGGGGTGGTTGCAGGAAAGCAGGGCGTTTTAGTGGATGGATTGCTATGCAAGTTTTCACAGTTTACTGCTCAGTAAGGAGGTAGAACTATGTCACGTAAGTCCCTTTGGATGGTCATGACGTTTGTGCTTGTCGCCGGTCTGCTGCTTACAGCCTGTAAGCCCACGGCGACCCCGACCCCAACTGCGGCGCCTACGACGCCTGCCCCAACGGAAGAACCCACCATGGAACCCACTGCCGAGCCCACGGCAGAGGAACCGCATCCTCTGTGGTCGGATGCACGCCTGAAGCAGGCTATCGCTGCGGCGATTGATCGCGAGGTTATCGTGGATCGGGTCTTTGAAGGACGCAACACACCGGCTTACCACATGGTCCCGTCCGGCTATCCCTTCGCGACCGAGCCTTTCCTGGATAAGTATGGGACGCGCGATCTGGAGCTGGCGAAAAAGCTGCTGACCGAAGCGGGTTACAGCCCCGAAAAGCCCTTCACGTTTGACTTGTGGTATCCGCCTGAACACTACGGCACAACCACCGCGGACGTGATGCAGGTCATCAAAGAGCAGCTTGAAGAGACCGGCATGATCAAGGTCAACCTCAAGACACAAAACTGGGCCGAGTACGTCAACAGTTTTGTGGAAGGTGAGGCTTTCCCGGTCTTCATCCTGGGTTGGTTCCCTGACTTCGCTGATCCCGACAACTGGCTGCGCCCCTTCGCGTCTTGCCTGCAGTCCCCGGATAACGGGGTGAACTACTGCAATCCCAAGATGGATGAGCTGATCGAGGCCGCGGCCTCGACCGCTGATCCGGCCAGGCGCGAGCAGCTCTACAAAGAACTGGGCGAGCTCTACGCCGAAGAAGTGCCCACGCTGCCGCTGTTCTGGGAGCCTGAATTCGTCACCTTCCGTGACGGCGTTCAGGGCGTGATCATCGGGCCGCCCTTCGAGTTTAATTACCATGTGCTCAGTTTTGCGGCGGATGCCAAACCAGCTTCCGGCAGTCTGGATACCATCATCATCGGCACGACGGATGAGGTCAACAGCCTGGATCCGCAGGATGCCTACGCCACGCACGACTGGGAAATTCTCAAGAACACGGGTGTAGCTCTGATGAGCTATAAGCCGGGCACGTCCGAACTCGTGCCGGGTGCGGCTGCGGACTTCCCCACCATCAGCGATGACGGGATGACCTATACTTTCAAGCTGCGCGACAACCTGAAGTATGCTGATGGCACGCCGGTCACGGCGCAGGACTACGTCCGCTCCTGGAACCGCCTCAATACCCTGGAGGGGCAGGTCTCCGGTCTGATTCAGAGCTATGTGGAAAGCGTCGAAGCGCTGGACGACCTCACGGTAGTCTATCACCTGAAGGCCCCGTATGGCTTCTTCACCACGCTGGCGGCGACCGCGCCTTTCATCCCGGCCAACCCCAACATCTATCCGGATGACCAGATCGTCGCCTTCCCGGAGAAGGTGGATGGTATCGGCCCATATCGCATGGTGCAGTACGTGCCGGGCGAACAGATGGTGCTGGAGGCGAATCCCAACTACTTTGGCGCAGATAAGCCCGCCATTCAGAAGGTCATCATCCGCTATTTCGCCAACCCCACCACGATGAGCAACGCCGTGGAAAAGGGCGAAATTGATGTGGCCTGGCGTATTCTGGGCGCGGTGGAAGCCACCCGCCTGCAGAGCGTCAGCGGCCTGACGGTAGTGAAGGTGGATGCGCCGGCGCTGCGCTATCTGGTCTTCAACCACAAGTACATGACAGGCAAATAAGGATGCTTCGGGGCGTGGGCGAAAAATCCCCACGCCCCGGATTCCTCTCCATGACCTTGAGGCACAAGGAGCAGGCCCATGTCAGCTTCCCTGCGTAATTTTTTAATTACCCGTGTGCTGCTCACGATCCCCATGGTGTTGATCCTCATCACCATGGTTTTTGTGATCATGCGGATTCTTCCCGGCGACCCGATTCGCTCGCAATTAGGGCCGAAAGTGAGCGAGGAGCAGGCCCAGGCTTTGCGCGAAAAACTGGGTTTAAACCGGCCCCTGTTGGTGCAATATGTAGATTTTGTGGGGGATATGGTCACCTTCAATTTCGGGAACGCCCTCACCCAGGGAGGTCGTCCCATCCGCGACGAACTAGCCGAGCGCCTGCCCGCCACAATTGAGCTGACCTTACCCGCCATGGCCTTTACGGCGCTGTTCGGCGTGGCTGGAGGTGCTGTGGCCGCGCGCTATCGCAAAACCTGGGTGGATTATGTGTTACGGCTTTTCAGTATCGCTGTTTATTCCATGCCCGTCTTCTTCCTGGGACTTTTGTTCCAGATTCTTTTCAGTGTGCGCATTCCCCTCTTCCCCATCGCCGGACGGATGGACTCGCTCTTGTTAACGAGCTTTGAATCCCCGACGAATTTCTATGTGCTGGATGCCATCCTTACCCGCAACGGACTGGCGTTGAAATCCGCCCTGGAACATCTGGTCATGCCGGCGTTGACGCTGGGCCTGGTGTTGTGCGGCCCTTACATCCGCCTGACCCGCGTGAACATGATCGAAATTCTGCAGAGCGACTTTATCCTGGCGGGACGGGCGCGCGGCTTGCCGGAGAATCGGCTGGTTTTCAAACATGCCCTGCGCAACACGCTCATCCCCATCATGACCCTGATCGGCCTGGAGTTTGCCATCCTTCTGGCCGGTGCGGTGCTGACTGAAACGACCTTCTCCTGGCCGGGGATGGGACGCTATCTGGTGGAACGTATCGAGTTGCGTGACTACACCGCCGTGCAATCGGTGATTGGCGTTTTTGCCATGTTCGTGGCCGCCATCATGCTGGTCATGGACGTGCTCTACGCCTTCATTGACCCGCGCATTCGCTATTAGGTGAGGACACTATGACGACATCCGCAACTCCGCAACAAGTGCCGCAATGGCAGCAAGACCTGGAGCGTGTGGGCCTGATTCGCCGGGCGCTCCAGGCGCGCAAATGGTATGGCGCGGACTGGTGGTTTGTGGCTGCCAGCGCCGTGCTTTTGCTTTTCGTGATTATTGTGGGAGTGGCCCCTCAGCTCTTTGCCCCTTACGACCCGCGCGCGGAAGTCGGCCCTTCTCTGCTGGCGCCGGGTGAGGTGCCCATGGATTATGTGCTGTTGGCCCGTACCGACCGGGGCGTGACCTCGCTGCGGGATGTAGGGACCAGCAAGCACAAAGTCGGCTTTGTCCTGGCCAGCCCGGCCAGCCAGGCTTTGCGCGAGGCCCTCGATCAGCTCAATGCTGAAGGCAGTGTGCGGTATCAGCCGCGTCCGCAGCGTTATGAGACCCTGGCCGAAGGATTGGAGGCGCTCCAAAAAGGGGAGATTGACGCTTTTGTCGCAGCGGCTGAGGAAGTATCCGCCGAGGGGACGCTGGTTCCTTATCCTGACGTAGAGGTTGTCGGTCCTTTGCGCCAAAGCGCGGGGAAGGGCTTTACCCTGGGCACCAATCAATTGGGGCAGGACGTCTTGAGCCGCATCATCTGGGGCACACGGATTGCCCTCATCGTGGGGTTGAGTTCGGCCCTGTTATCGGTGGTGTTTGGCGTTCCTCTGGGGCTGCTCAGCGGCTTCATCGGCGGCCCTCTGGACCGGGTTTTAACGCTGCTCATGGATAGCCTCTATTCCTTTCCCGGCCTGATTCTGGCCCTTTCCATTGCCGCTACCCTGGGACCGGGCATCGGCAACATCATCATTTCGATTGCCGTGCTGTACATTCCCACTTACTTCCGCATTGTGCGCGGACAGACGCTCTCGGTGAAAGAAGAGATGTATGTGGATGCAGCGCGCAGTCTGGGCGCTACTCACTTCCAGATCTTGCGCGATTATATCTTTCCCAACGTGATTCCCTCCATTGTGGTGATTTTTTCGGTCAATGTGGCAGATGCCATTTTGACCGAGGCAGGGCTGAGCTTCCTGGGGCTGGGCCTGCCGCCGGATACGCCGGACTGGGGCATTGACTTGGCCCGTGGTAAGGATTACCTGCGCCGTGCCTGGTGGCTGATCACCTTCCCCGGCTTGGCCGTGTCCATGGTCACCCTGGCTTTCAGCATGTTGGGAGAGAGCCTTTCAGAAATTCTGAACCCACGCCTGGCGGAACTGTAGGAGGTCTTATGGATACACCACAAACTCAAGAACTCCTGATGCAGCTCCGGGACTTTTCGCTCATCTACAAAACCCGTCTGGGGCCGCTGAGCGCTGTGGATCACGTCTCATTTGACCTTTACAAGGGCGAAATCGTGGGCCTGGTCGGCGAATCTGGATGTGGCAAGAGCACTCTGGGTAAATCCCTGTTGCGCATTATGCCGCCTCAGGCCGTGACTAGCGGCGAGATTCTCTTTCGCGGAGAAAATATCCTGGCCTTTGACGAGCGGCGCATCCGTGATTTCCGCGGACGCTGCGTGAGCATGATTTTCCAGGATCCGATGACGTCGCTCAATCCCGTGCAGCGGGTGGACGAGCACCTGATCGAAGCCATCCAGGTGCATGAGCCGCGTACACCGGTCGAAGCCGCACTGGAGCGTGCGCGTCAGCTTATCGGACGTCTGGGCATTCAGGAACGCCGGTTGAAAGACTATCCCCATCAGCTTTCGGGCGGAATGCGGCAGCGGGTGATGATTGCGCTGGGCCTGGTCCTGAACGCTAATCTCATCGTCGCCGATGAGGCGACCACGTCACTGGACGTGATTGTGGAGGCTAAACTGTTGGATCAGTTCCGCGAGTTGCGCGATGAGCTGGGCGTCACGATCTTGCTCATCACGCACAACATCGCGCTGGTGGCTGAAATTGCCGATCGCATTGCCGTCATGTATGCCGGGCAAATGGTGGAGGTCGGTCCGGTGTTCGACGTTTTTGCCCAGCCACGCCATCCTTACACCCGCGGCTTGCTGGCTTCTGTGCCCACGGTGAGCCTGGACGAACGGCAGGAGCTGTTTAAGATGCCCGGCGAGCCGCCCAACCTGACACATCCTCCCAGCGGCTGTCGCTTTCATCCGCGTTGTCCTTACGCGATGCCCGTATGTTCCGAGCGTGAGCCACGGCTGCAGCCGGTTGCGCCAGGGCATCTGGTGCATTGCTGGCTTTATCAATCTCCCACGTCGGAGGTGCCGGCATGACCCTTATAGTTCAGGATGAATGGCTGGTCGAAGTCGAGGGACTGAAAAAGTGGTTCCCCGTGCAGCAGGGGCTGTTGAATCGTCTGCTGGCTGCGGGGAAGCAGGATTATGTCCACGCCGTGGATGGGGTGAGTTTCCGGATTCGTCGCGGTGAGGTGTTCGGCCTGGCCGGGGAGAGCGGCAGCGGCAAGAGCACAACCGGACGCCTGGTGGTGCGCATGGAGACCCCTACCGCCGGGACCATCCGCTTCGCTGGTCAGGATATCACCGCTCTCCAGGGGGATGCGCTGCGACGGCTGCGCGCCCGGATGCAGATTATCTACCAGGACCCCATGGCCTCCCTCAATCCACGGATGCCGTTGGGGGAAGCTATCGGTTACGGCCTCAAGATTCACGCTCCGGATATGTCCGCAGCGGAGCGCCATCAGCGGGTGATCGAGATGTTGGAGAAGGTGGGACTGGCTCCAGCACAATACTTTTACACCAAGTTCCCCCATCAGGTGTCAGGGGGGCAGCGTCAGCGCGCGGTGATCGCTCGCGCCCTGGTCACGCGGCCCGAGTTGATCCTGGCGGATGAGCCGATTGCCATGGCGGATGTGAGTGTGCGCGCTCTGTTGCTGGACCTGATGAATCAGCTTAAACGCGAATTCAACCTTACGTATCTCTTCATCACCCACGATCTGGCCACAGCCAAATACATTTGCGATCGGATTGGAATCATGTACCTGGGGAAGCTGGTGGAGGTGGCGGCGTTGCGGGAACTGTATGCGCATCCGCTGCATCCCTACACGCAGGCGCTGCTCGCCGCCGTACCGGTGCCGGACCCGCGCCGTCGGCGACAACAGGCGATGCCGGCGGGCGAGATTCCCAATCCCATTCACCCCCCCAGCGGTTGTCGTTTCCACCCGCGTTGCCCGCTGGCTACGGAGCGTTGCGCGCAGGAAGAACCGGTCATGCGGGAATTGCGGCCTGACCACACGGTTGCCTGTCACTACGCCGAACGCGCTGGCTAGGGGCGCTTGCTAAACATAAACAGGCCATCGTAAAAGCGATGGCCTGTTTATATTCCAGCCGGAATCAGGCGTTCAGGCGTGCCTCAAGGTACTCGACCGCGTCTTTGACGGTCTTAATTTTCTGGGCATCCTCGTCGGAAATTTCGCCGCCAAACTGCGCTTCAAACTCCATGATGAGCTCGACCAGGTCCAGCGAATCGGCGCCCAAATCCTCGCGGAAGCTGGCTTCGAGCGTGACCTTGTCTTCCTCGACGCCCAGAATATCAACGATGATGCTCTTAACTTTCTCGAACGTTTCCATGATTCCCTCCTGAGAGAATGTATTGACTTAGAATGCCATAGGGCAATTCTACTTACAGCGGTTGAAAAGTCAAGAAAACTTTCCCGGTAATACCTCTACCTCGAACCCATAGCGATAGCGCACATTGTCCAGACCAAAAATGATTTGGAAAGAGGCGGGCTCTTGTCGCGCCGCCGTATTCAGGCGAAAACGTTCTACACCAGTCGGTTCACCCGCTTGAGCTTCTTTAGCGGATAGTGACAAGTTACCTGTCTGAAATACATTCTGCTCATCCAGGTTTTTTTCGTCGGAGCGCAATTTTGTCGCTTCCAGGCTCAAGGTCATAGGCTCGAAAAACGAGCGATAGTTGCCAACCGTGAATTCGATGAACATATTTTCTCCCTGGCTAAATCGGTGATTTTGCGGAAAAATCTCAAATAAACGCCTTAAATGTCTTACCACCGATTCACCCGAAAAGCGATCCCCATTTAACAGTTGACTTACCGCGTTCCTTAGTGTAAGATGCAGCTACTTTAACAACCCCGTTGGGGAATGGAAGTTGCATGAATCAAACAGAAATTCGTAAAGACGAGCATATTCGCATCAACCTGGACGAGGATGTGGCCAGCGCTGTGCGGACCGGTCTGGAGCGTTATCGGTTCGTGCATCAGGCTCTGCCGGAGCTGGATCTGGAGGCCGTGGATACGCGCCTGTCCCGGTGGGGACGGACGCTGCGTTTCCCGCTGTTGATCGCGTCCATGACCGGGGGATCGCCCATGGGTGGGCGCATCAATCGCGCCCTGGCCGAAGCGGCCCAGGCTATGGGGGTGGGATTGGGGCTGGGGTCCATGCGCGTTGCGTTGGAGGACAGTCGGGCCGTGGAGACTTTTGCCGTGCGGCGCTACGCGCCCGATATCCTGTTGTGCGCTAATCTTGGCGCTGTTCAGCTCAACTATGGCTATGATGCGGCGGATTGTCAGCGCCTGGTGGACATGATCGAAGCGGATGCCCTCATCCTGCACCTCAACCCCCTGCAAGAGGCCTTGCAGCCTGAAGGCCAGACGCGTTTTGCCGGCCTGCTGGAGCGCATCGGCCAGGTGTGCCGGGCCTTGAGCGTGCCGGTGATTGTGAAAGAAGTGGGGTGGGGATTGGCGCCGCAGGTGGCCCAACGTCTGGTGGAGGTGGTGGTGGCCGCTATAGATGTGGCCGGAGCGGGGGGCACCTCCTGGAGCGAAGTGGAACGGTATCGCCATGCCGACCCTCAGGCTCAGGCGGTAGCTGCCGCCTTCCGCGACTGGGGCCTGTCTACGGCTGAAGCCCTGCGCCAGGTGCGGGCGGCTCTGCCTCAGGCTACCATCATCGCCAGCGGCGGCCTGCGCACCGGTGTGGATATCGCCAAAACCATCGCCCTGGGCGCGGACCTGGCCTCGATGGCGCAGCCTTTCTTGCGCCCGGCTCTGGAATCGGCTGCGGCGGTTGTCCAGACTTTGCAGGTTCTGGAACGTCAATTACGCATCACCATGTTTGTCACCGGGGCCGGCGATCTGGCTGCGTTGCGGCAACGGGAACTGCTGCTGGGTGATGCCTGAACATGAGGAGCGTGAGAACATGAGCGAAACATACCTTCAGGCCCTGGAAACCTTGATGCAAGAGGTAGTCGCGGAGCGTAGCGATAGCTATCGCGGCCTTTATGGGATGCTGCGCTATCACCTGGGTTGGGCCGACCGTGATTTTCGTCCGGTGATCCTGCCCGCGGGCAAACGGCTGCGTCCCCTGTTGCTGCTGCTGAGCTGCGAGGCCCAGGGTGGGAACTGGCAGCAAGCCTTGCCGGCGGCTGCGGCGTTGGAGCTGTTGCACAACTTCACCCTGATCCATGACGACATCGAGGATGGCGACCGCTTTAGGCGTGGCCGGGAATGCCTGTGGGTGGTGTGGGGACTGCCGCAAGGCCTGAATGCCGGCGATACCCTGTTTGCGTTGGCTTACGCGGCCTTTCTGCGGCTCAATCAGACCGGACTGCCGCCTGTGCTGATCCTGGAGGCACTGCAACGCTTTAATGCGACCATTCTGCGCATCACCGAGGGCCAGTATCTGGATATGGGCTTTGAGGCCCGCCTGGACGTGGGCGTCGAGGCGTATCTGGAGATGATCAGCGGGAAAACGGCGGCCTTAATCGCATTGGCCTGTGAGCTGGGCGGTCTGCTGGCCCAGGCACCGGCGGAACGGGTCGCAGCTCTGGCGGAATTCGGGCGCGCTTTGGGCATGGCCTTTCAGATTGAAGATGACCTGCTCGGCCTGTGGGGCGATCCGCAGCGCACCGGCAAGCCGGTAGGCTCGGACCTGCTCCGGCGCAAAAAATCCCTGCCCATCCTGCACGGCCTGACGCACAGCGCGGAGCTGCGCGCTCTGTGGGCCGAGTCGCAACCGGCTGAGGATTGGGTCCAGCGGGCGCTGGTCGCTCTGGAGGAGGCCGGCAGCCGCGATTATGCCCAGGCCCTGGCGGCGGAATGGCATCGGCGCGCTCTGGAAGCCCTGGCCTGTACCCAGGGACAGGGAGCTGCCCAGGACGCCCTGTTTGATCTTACCCGGCAACTGCTGGGACGGAACGCCTGAGGAGTGGCTATGGAACGGTTACGTATTTTGGGCATAGAAACCTCGTGTGACGAGACCGCCGCGGCTGTGGTCGAAAACGGCGATACCATCCTGTCTAACGTGGTCTCGTCCCAGATCGCTTTGCACGCCCCCTATGGGGGCGTGTTCCCGGAACTGGCTTCGCGGGCGCATCTGGAGGCGATTGGGCCGGTCGTCGAACAGGCCCTGACCGAAGCCCATGTGGACTGGGGCGATCTGGATGCCGTGGCGGTGACCCATGGACCAGGCCTGCCAGGCTCGTTGCTGGTGGGGGTGAACTATGCCAAAGGCGTGGCTCTGGCGCGGAATCTGCCGCTGGTGCCGGTCAATCACCTGGAGGGCCATGTCTACGTGCACTGGCTCAAGACCGGTGCGGCGGGCGCGGCGGATGGTCGGCTGGATTTTCCATTGCTCATCCTCATCGTCTCCGGCGGGCACACCGATTTGGTGTTGATGCGGGGACACGGTCAATATGAAGTGTTGGGTAGCACGTTGGATGATGCCGCGGGCGAGGCTTTTGATAAAGTAGCGCGGATGTTGCATTTACCCTATCCGGGTGGTCCGGCCATCGAAAAGGCCGCCGCGACGGGCAACCCGAATGCCTACGACCTGCCGCGTGCGCGCCTGCCGGGGACTTACAATTTTAGCTTTAGCGGGCTGAAGACCGCTGTGTTGCGCCTGGTGCAGCCCTACGGGGATAAATTGCGTCCGCGCCTGGTGGCCGATCTGGCCGCTTCGTTCCAGGCCGCTGTGACGGAGGTGCTGGCCGAAAAGACGGCGCAGGCGGCGGAGGCGTTTAACGTCAAGGCCGTGCTGCTTTCGGGGGGCGTATCCGCCAACACCGCCCTGCGCATGGCGGTACGCGCGCGGATGACGGTGCCAGTCTACACCGCTCCCCTGGCCCTGTGCACCGATAACGCCGCGATGATTGCCGCTTGTGGGACTTACCGTTTTCAGGCGGGCGTCCGCGCCGACTGGGACCTGGATGTGGAACCGGGGCTGAGGCTGGCTTGAGTGGGGGACAGAATATGCACTGGTTAGGCTTTGCTCTGGCCGCGACGGTTTTGTATGGTTTGTGGGGGTTTTTCCCCCGGCTGGCTTCTCTGTACCTTCCCCCGCGCGATGCGCTGGTGTATCAGACCCTGGGCGGCTTGCCGATTATGGCGTTGGTTCTGGCCTGGTTGCGCTTTCGCCCAGCCTTTCATCACCCTGGCGCGCTCTACGCCTTTTTGACGGGCCTGGCCGGGGCCATTGGCACGCTGTTTTTCTTTGCCGCGATTCAGCACGCCTCGTCTACCACCCCGGTTGTGATGGTGACGGCGCTCTATCCGCTGGTTGTGCTGGTGCTGGCCCTGTTCATCCTGAATGAGCCTTTGACCCTGCGCCAGGGTATCGGCGCGCTTCTGGCGCTGGTAGCCCTGGCCTTGCTCGCCTCTTAAGCCTGGGGCGTAACTGCCTACCGCTTTGTTGACCAGGATTTACGCTTTCGGTTGTCTTACCCCTCTCACCCCCATCCCCCCGCTCTCCCCTTGAAAGGGGAAAGCGGGGGCTTTAAAGATGTACCCCCTCTCCTCTCCCAAATTGGGAGAGGGAGCCAGAGTGTAAGGTGAGGGCCAAAGTCAGCGCTTACAGGCATCCAGAACTATTCGAAATTTAGTTGAAAAAGTGGTATGCAGTTACCCGGAGGCACCATAAACAAAACGCATGAGCGAAGGGACTCCCTTCGCTCATGCGTTTGTTGTGTGGGGCGGTAACTTACTCGTTAGCCGTGCGTGGCTGGCTTGTCCCCAGGCTTTCCAGTCGCCGCCGAATCGGGCAGGTGACAGGCAAATGGCGGAAAGCGAAGCCCAGAGCGTAAAGCAACGTCACGGCCAGGGTGATCCCCGCGGCCAACAGCTCCGTCGTGGGCGTGCTCCAGGCGCGGGTATCAGCAGCCGCTTCGATGAAGGTGGGGAAGCTGAACAGGAAAATCAAATAGGTCCCCAGAGTGAAGGCGCGCGCTTGCAGCCAGCGCTTGGGGTCCTGCAACCCTACCAGCAGCGCCGCTCCCAACACGGCAATGTGCTTCCCGGCGTTCCAGGGATATTGCAGGAACACGAACGTCCAGTTCCAGAGGGTGTAGGCGATGACCCAGAGCAGGGTCATGCTGCCCCATTCCAGATCGCGGATGCGGGTGCCGGTGTTCACCTGGATGGTGTCCAGCCGCTCGAACAGGGTCACAATTAGCAGGATGCCCGCCGTGGCGTTAAGGTCATGCGCCAGATGGCCGCCGCTCAGGTCCTGGAGCACGGCTTCCAGGATGTTGGCCGCCAGGATGAAGAGCACGCCGTAGTAAGCCCAGCGCTTTTGGCCCAGGCGCGTGTAACGCAGCGCGGTGAACCACAAGACCCCGGCGATGACCGAGAAAATCTTCACCCAGTGAAACAAGTCCGTGTGGTACACCCTGGCCCAGTAAGGGGTGAGCAGCAGCGGCAAAACCAGGAAAAAACCCACGACAAAGCGCGGCTCACGCCGTTGCAGTTCCTGTAAGCCCCATAACACACCCAGTAAACCAAGTACAAAGAAAAAACCTGCCATAAGCTCCTCCTTAAGGTTAAAAAATCATTCCCTAATCACCCCGCCGGGCTTTCGGCCCACGCCAGCCGGGTTGGGTACCGTTGCCGACCGATTGGTGCGGTCGAGTCCTACCCCTCCCGGCGCTGCCATTCCTGACGGGCTGCCTCCCAGCTTTGGGCGACCTCAGGCCGGGGCCGGACGATGAGCGCTTCGACCTGGGCCGTTACTGTCCCATCCGGCAGGCGCACTTCCGCCGCCGTCTGCGCGGAACGGCTGCGACGTTCTACCACCCATCCCACGACCTTGAGCGGTACACCCAGGGGCGTCGGATGACGGTAATGCACGTTCAGGCGCGCCGTCACCCAGAACAGATCCTCTGGCTCCCCAATATTGATGGCGCGTCCGGCCACCTCGTCCAGAATCGAGGCCAGGATGCCCCCATGAGCGATGCCCGGATAGCCCTGATAGGCCTCGTCTAACGTCACTTCCGTCCACACCTGTCCCTGGCTCAAGTCTTCGTAGAAATGCAGATGCAGGCCGTGCGGATTATCTCGGCCACACACAAAGCACATGCGGGAGGTGGCCTGTTCGCGCAAAGGGGTAGGGGTATCCATGGTCATTTATCCTCGCGCATGTAGGCTTTACCCAGCGCCGTCGGCGCTCCGATCTGATGCCGGGCAGTGCTGCTCACAGTAATCACGATCAACATCAGCACGGTGACCAGGTAGGGTGACATGTTCAGGAACGCCGCCGGAATGACCGTTCCGGCGGCCTGCAGACGGAACTGGATCGCGTTGATGCCGCCGAAGATCAGGGCACCCCACAGGCTGCGCCCCGGATTCCACATGGCGAAAATAACCAGGGCAATCACAATCCATCCCCGTCCGCCGGTGATGTTTTCAGCCCAGCCGGGCGTGTAGGCCAGGGTGAGGTGCGCACCGCCCAGTCCGGTCAGGATGCCGCCTAAAATGGTGTAGCCGTAGCGCACCCGCGTCACGTCAATCCCCATAGCATCCGCCGTGCGCGGATTTTCGCCCACAGCGCGCAAATTCAGCCCGGCGCGCGTCTTGTACATGTAGAACCAGGCCAGGGGCACCAGCAGGTACATCAGGTACGTGATTACGTCCTGATTGAATAGGGCTCCAATCAGAGGCCAATCCGCTAAGGGGCGGATGGCTACCGGTAACAACTTGGGGCCAACCATCCCCGCCAAGTAGTAGTTGTTCGAGGCCGGCCCCAGGCGCTGCCCCAGATAACTGGCCAGGCCGGTGCCCGCCAGGGTTACGCTCAGACCGCTCACCACCTGATTCCCGCGCATGGTCACGGTGATGAAGGCGTGTAGCGCGGCCATCAGCCCGCCGACCAGCCCGGCGATCAGAAAGGCCAGGAGCAGGTTGCCCGTGTTATAGGCTACGGCAAAGGCGCTTAAGGCTCCCAGCATCATCATCCCTTCGATGCCCAGATTGAGCACGCCCGAACGTTCGGTGTAGATTTCCCCGACTGTGGCATACACCAGCGAGGTACCGGCGCGCAGGGTAATCGCCAGAATGGAAGTCACCAGTGCCAGCATCCTAAGCCTCCTTCGCCTGGACAGCCTTGCTGCGAATGACGCGCAGGCGGTATTCCGTAAACAGATTGCCCGCCAGGAGCGGGAACAACACCAATCCCTGGAGCACGACACCGACGGAGGCGGGCAGGCGCATACTCAACTGCACCTGATCGCCGCCGACCAACAACCCGGCCATCAGCAACGCCACGAAAGGCACGGCCAGAGGATTGAGCTGTGCCATCCAGGCTACGATGATCGCCGTGTAGCCATAACCCAGCGCCAGACCGTGTTGCAGCCGGCGCGAAACCCCCAGCACCTCACATGCCCCGGCCAGGCCCGAAATAGCTCCAGAGAGCAGCAGGGCCAGGACGATATTGCGGGCAATTTCAATCCCCAGATACCGCGCCGCCGTTGGATTTTCGCCGATGATGCGCAGCTCAAAGCCCCAGCGGGTCCGCTGCAGGATGAACCACAACACAAAAGCCAGAATCAAGGCGAAAATCAGGCCCCAATGCACCCGTCCCGTCAGGCGCGGGAGCCAGGCGGCTTCGGGGAAGGGGGCCGAACCGGGGAAGCCGTAGCCTTTGGGATCGCGCCAGGGGCCGTAGTACAGATGCTGTGAGAAGAGGATCGCCACATAGTTCAGCATCAGGGTCGTGAGGGTCTCATCTACTTTGAGATAGGCCTTGAGCGCCGCGGGAATCCCCGCCCAGAGCGCGCCGGCCAGAATCCCCACCAGCAGGGCCAGCGGGAGCAGGAGCCAGGCCGGGACCCCCTTGGCCCAGAACAACGCTACCCAGGCCGCGGCCACACCGCCCAACACCAGTTGCCCTTCCGCACCAATGTTCCAGAACTGCATCTTGAAGGCGATGGTCACCCCCAAACCGGCCAGCATGAGCGGGATGGCCTTGACCAGCGTTTCGGTCCAGGCGCGCAACGCGCCCGTCGCCATGGCGGCATAAGCGCTCAGCGGATTGACCCCCGAAGCCAGGAGCAGGATCGCGCCCAACACCAGGGAGACCACAAACGAAATAATCGGCACCAGCACCTGCGTCTGGCGTGAAAGCGTAGCTCGCTTTTCGAAAACCAACTGCATGGCCGCTAGCTCCCCCTTTCTGGCATGGCTTGACCGGCCATCATCAGGCCCAGGTGCTCGATATCCGCCTCGGCGGCGGGCACCACGCCCATGATGCGCCCCTCAAAGAGCACGGCAATGTTATCGGCGACGGAAAGCAACTCCTCCAGGTCCTCGGAAATTAACAGGACGGCAGTGCCCCGGTCGCGCTGCTCCAACAACAATTTGCGGATGTATTCCGTGGCCCCCACATCGAGTCCGCGGGTGGGGTCTACGGCCAGCATCACCCCACCACAGGCATCCACCTCGCGCGCCAGGATGACCTTTTGCAGATTGCCACCGGAAAGGAACTTAACCTGCGTTTGGGGAGTAGGGGTGGCAATGCGGAAGGCATCAATCATGCGCCGGGCGAAATCCAGAATGCGGCGCGGGTCGAGCAAACCGCGCCGAGAGATGGGCGCCGAGCGGTAATTTTTCATCGCCAGGTTTTCGGCCACGGCCATATTCCCGGCCACCCCCATCGCCGTGCGGTCGCCGGGAATGTGGCTGAGGCCGCGCTGAATGCGCGCCAGCGGCGAGAGGCGCGTCACCTCCTCCCCGCGGATGAGGACCTGGCCTGCGGCAGGCTTGCGCAAGCCGGCCACCACTTCCGCCAATTCTTTTTGCCCGTTTCCCGCCACGCCGGCAATCCCCAGGATTTCCCCTTCGTGGACGCATAAACTCACGTCGTTCAGCGCCGACAGCCCTTTGTCATTAAGCGCGGAAAGCGACCGAACCTCCAGAACCGGTGCGCCGGGCCGGAAGGGCGTTTTATCCAGGCGGAACAGGACCTCGCGTCCCACCATCAGACGCGCCAGCTCTTGCGGGTTAGTCTGGGCCGTAGGCAGCGTGGCAACCATCTGGCCCTGGCGCAGCACCATCACCCGCTGGGAAAAATTCATTACCTCTTCCATTTTGTGGGTGATGAAGACCGCCGCCTTGCCTTCCGCCGTCATGCGTCGCAGCATCTCCGCCAGCTCGTCCGCCTCCTGAGGAGTGAGCACCGCCGTCGGTTCATCCAGAATCAGCACTTCGGCCCCGCGGTAGAGCAGCTTGAGGATTTCCACCCGCTGTTGTTCGCCCACCCCCAGCTGCCAGATGTAAGCTTTGGGGTCAACGTGTAGATTGTAGGCCTCACTTAAAGCCAGAATCTGGGTTTCGACTTTCTTCATGTCGGTGATGAAAGGCTCACTGGTGAGGCCCAGGATGATGTTTTCCGCCACGGTCATCGTGGGCACGAGCATGAAATGCTGATACACCATGCCGATACCCAGACGAGCCGCATCGCGTGGCGAGTGGATGGCCACCTCCTGCCCGCGAATGAAAATCTGGCCTTCATCGGGGCGATACAGTCCGGAAAGGATGTTCATCAGGGTGCTTTTACCGGCGCCGTTTTCGCCTAACAGGGCGAGCACCTCGCCAGGATACAGCTCCAGATTAACCCGGTCGTTGGCCAGAACGCCGGGAAAACGCTTGGTAATGGCGCGCATGACCACCAGCGGCAGCTTTGGGTTGGTTTCACTCATAGCCTGACCTCACGTACAAAAGCTTACTGGCTGACGTCGGCCCGGAGCGGGACGTATCAGCCACAAAAGTGGGGACGAGGAACCCTCGTCCCCACCGACCTGACCTTACTGAATCGAACCAACGACACCCTCGACGAACCAGTCGAAGCTCAGCATGGCCTCATTGCTCATGCACTGGCCGGCCGGAACGCGTTCCGTACCCGTCTGATCCTTGATCGGTCCACAAAAGACATCGGTTTCACCGTTGAAGATCTTCTGCTTGGCCGTTTCGACCAGATTGCGCACATCTTCAGGCACTTTCGGGCTGAATTCGGCCAGCTGCACCACGCCTTCCTTCATCGGCCCCCAATACTGATGGGTGGTCCACTTCCCATCCATGGCATCCTGCACGGTCTTGATGTAGTACTGCCCCCAGTTCCACATTGGGGACGTGAGGACCGTATCGCCGACGAATTTGCGCATATCGGAGTCGTAGCCGATGCTGAGCGCACCCCGCTCCTGGGCCGCCTTTTGCGGTTCGGTCGTATCCTGGTGCTGGGCGATGACATCCGCTCCCTGATCCAACAGGGCGATGGCCGCTTCACGTTCCTTCACCGGGTCATACCAGGTGTTCGTCCATACCACGCGCACCTCGGCTTTGGGATTCACCGAGCGCACCCCCAGCGTGAAGGCATTGATGCCGCGGATCACTTCGGGGATGGGGAAGGCGGCCACGTACCCGATGATATTGCTCTGCGTCATCTTTCCGGCCACGATCCCCGATAGATAGCGCGGCTGGTACATGCGTCCGAAGTAGGTGGAGACATTCGCCGCCGTCTTGTAGCCGGAGCAGTGCTCGAAGAACACGTTGGGGAACTCCTGGGCCACCTCGATCGTGGGGTCCATGTAACCGAAGGAGGTGGTGAAAATCATGTTGTACCCTTCCTGCGCGTACTGGCGAATGTAGCGCGCCGCCTCGGCCCCTTCGGGGACATTTTCGACATACGTCGTTTCTACGCGGTCCCCGAACGTCGCTTCGAGCATCTTGCGTCCGCGGTCATGCTCATAAGTCCAACCCAGGTCTCCGGGCGGGCCGATGTAAATGAAAGCGACCTTAAACTTGGTGGGAGGTGGGGTGGACTTGGGCGTGCAGGACGTGACCACCATAACCAGGACCAGGGCCAGAGCAATCAGGATTGACACTGAGCGTTTCATAGGCATCTCCTCTCTGTTGTAATCTTGGGATTTAAAAGATATGAAGGTAACCTGGTTCAACTTGATCTGGCGTTTTTTGCACCTCCTTTCTACACTAAACTGAAATATCAGCTCCAATGTTGGGGCTGGTATGGATTCAAGATGAATGCTCAACTCAGGCCTTTATTCCATTGCAGCCAGCGCTGCTTCCGTGTCCCAAGGGGTTTCGGCCTCTTCCTCGGTGGTTTCCTTGTTAAGTATGGACACGCCCTCGCGGTTAACCAGATAATGATCGAAATCATGCGCTACGTAACTTTCCGCGAACACAGCACGCGCCTCGTCGAGTAACTCGGCCTGCCGGTAGCGGGGCGAGACATGGGTCAGCACCAGCGTTTTCACCTGTGCGGCCTGGGCCAGGCTGGCGGCCTCAAAGACCGTCAGATGGCCATGGCGGCGGGCCAGCTCGCTATCACGGCGCAGGTACGTCGCTTCGCAAACCAGCACATCCACCCCTGCCACCACGGTTTCCAGCCCTTGCGTCTGGGCCAGGTCGCCCAACACGGCCACAGCCAGGCCGGGGCGTTCTGGCCCCAAAACGTCATCCGGGTGAATGATGCGGCCGTCGGCCAGCGTTATGCTCTTGCCGTTGACCAGGTCGCGCCGTTCTGGCCCAAAAGGTACACCCAGCGCCGCCGCCCGTTCGGCCAGGAAAGGCCGCCGCGAGCGCTCGCGGAACAGATAGCCCAGGCAGCCTGGTCCCCGGTGCGTCACGGCAAAAGCCGAAACTTCCAGGCTGGCATCCTCCCAGATCACGCCTGGACGGACATCTATCAACTCAATCGGCATGGGTGGACGCGCGCCGCGTAGTACGACCCGGAAGAGCAAATCGGCAGCGCGTTCCAGGGTCCACCGCGACCCCATGATGGTAATCTGGTCCATTACCTCCCAGCGGGCGAAGGTCGAAATCAACCCCCCCAGACCCAGGATGTGGTCCAGGTGCCCATGCGTGAGAAGGATGGAATTTAAGCGACGAAAGCCCAGGCCACTGCGCAAAATCTGGCGCTGGGTCCCTTCGCCGCAGTCAACGAGAAAACGGGCGTCATCATGCATCAAGACCTGAGCGGGCAAGCCGCGCTTGATGGATGGTGCAGAAGCCGCAGTACCTAAAAAGACCAGTTCGAACACGCTCGGGCTCGCTTTACTGTGAACTCAGGACGTGATGATGAGCGCACCACGCTGGCCTTCTTCTCCCTCTATGCGTGCCTGAACCTTGAGGAAGTGATTGGCGACCCAGGCGTTGGTTAGCAAATGCTGGGAAACCTCAGCCACGGTCGTACGGCTAGGCGCGTTGCACAACATCAGGGGGAGCAACATCTGGTCGGCCTGGTGTTTTTCCCAAAATGCCCGCCTCTGGAAATAGTCCAGGCAGGCATTGACCAGTAGGTCGGCCAGGCCTTCGATGGGCCAGCCGCGGCGCCCCAGACCGGCGAACCCGGCCCGGTGCAGGTTGGTGTGTACAATCAGCACCAGCCCGATCCCTGGTGAAGCTGCGGGTACTTCACGGGTTTCCATGGTGAGGGGCAAATTCACTTTACTCAGCCCTTCTGTGACGCGCACACGAATGCGTTGGGCCATACTTTCCGGCAGGCCGTTAAAATAGATGAGTCCCTGGATATTTTCGACAATAGCAGCTTTTGACCATTCCGGCAAATGCAGATGTTCGACACCTTCTACGTCAAGGATCACTTCGCCGCCGCCCTGGGGATAGAAGCCATGGCGGACTGTCTCAAGCTTTACGCGCGCCCCAAGGGAGGCCAGCATGGGCAGGTAGACCTGCTCAAAGTAAAATAGAGGCGGGCTGAAGGGGACATCGGTTCCCCCGCGCAACATAATCCGCGAGTGACCGGGCGTGACGATGAGCGGCGGCAGCAGGGTCTGGGCGATGAGGACTACCGAGCCCGCCGAGGGGGCTTCGGCTTCTACACTGACATCAAAGACATACTCCCCGTGTTGGATCGGCTGATGCGGGTAAAATAGCAGGTTAGAGCTGCCCACCGTGTCCCCGCGCAGGTCGGCCGCGCACAACCGGGCCGCCGCGTGGACTGCGGTGATATGTTGGGGCTTAAGCCCCGGTTGTTTACGGTTGGCCCTTATGGCCGTGATTCGGACCGGTTTACCTGTCAGAGCGGCTAATGAACAGGCCGTGCGGACAATTTGCCCTCCGCCTTCGCCGTGTCCACCATCAAGTTCGAGCATGAATCACCTCTACATGGGGTTACTTGTCTGACTTCTATTATACGGCCTCTTGCATAGTTGACAAATTACCTGCTTTCAAGTATAGTGACCCTTGCTTAGCCTGGCAAACTATTTAGATTAGGAAAAGGATCAGGTATATGAGTGGACTTCGCTTGTACTGGGAGCAGATTCGGCGTTTTTCACCGGAGGTGCGCCTTTATTTGATCGTTTCGACCCTGCAAGGCATGGGTATGGGGGTTTTCCAGCTTTTCTTCAACTTCTATATCCTCAGTCTGGGGTATCGCGAGGACTTTCTTGGCATTCTCATCAGCCTGCCGGCTTTGATAGCATTATTGTTGGGATTTGTGGCCGGTTACGCGAGCGATGTGATCGGGCGCAAACGCACCTTTATCATTGGGGGGCTGGTTTCGATTCTCTCCCAGGCCCTGATGCTCATCTGGCCTACGTACGGCATTTTGCTGGCGAGCCGGGTGCTGGCGGGGATAGGTAACAGCCTCTTTTCCGTCGCTGCCGCGCCTTTTCTGATGGAGCACAGCACGGAAGAACAGCGTGTGCATCTGTTCAGCTTCAACAGCGGCCTGAGCACCATGGCCTCTTTTGCTGGCACGACCTTCGGGGGAGCTTTGCCGGCTTTCTTTGCGTTACGTCTGGGGATTGCCCCCACGTCGAGTACGGCCTATGCCCTGGCGATGGGCATGACAACCTTGCTGATGTTTGTGGCGCTCTGGCCGCTCATGCGCCTGCCGATGGAGCAAAAGGTCAAGGTCCAGGACCCGCGCGAGCTATTGCACGCCTTCGCCCGGCAAAAGGGACTGATGACCCGGCTGTTCCTGCCTTCCTTGCTCATTTCGATCGGCGCTGGTTTGCTGATTCCTTTCATGAACATCTTTTTCCGGCATGAGTATGGCCTTTCGGATGCGCAAGTCGGGGCTTTGATGGGCACGGGCGCTTTGGGCATGGGCGTAGCTTTTTTGTTTGCGCCTTTCCTGGCAGAGCGCTGGGGCAAGGCGCGTTCGGTCGTTATCACCCAGGGGCTTTCGATTCCCTTCCTCTTTATGCTGGGTTATGTCCATCATCTGGAACTGGCGATTGTGGCCTATTTTGTGCGCATGGCGCTGATGAACCTTTCGACGCCGGTGTACCAGATTATTGTGATGGAAGAGGTGGACGAGAAGACGCGCGGCATGGCTGCCAGTCTGTATAACATGGTATGGAGTTTTGGCCGGGCCATCAGTCCGGCTTTCAGCGGCCCGATTCAACGCTATTGGGGCTTTGACCCGCTTTTTGCTCTCACCATCATCTTTTACGCCATTTCGGTGGCCATGGTGCAGGTGTGGTTTGTACGACGACGGGCTTTGCGTTTCAGCCCTTCCGCTCGTTCCGTGTGAGGTAGAAAAGTACGCATGTTGTACTCTTTTAATCGGCGATGATTTGGCGATTGAAATGGCCTCCTGGGCCTTCGCCGACGCCTGGCGCCGCTGGCGTCCGGTTGTAGGGGTACGGTATGCCGTACCCTTTTGATTGGCTTACGCTTTGCAGTCACTCTCATTCGCCCTTGTGAGGTGGCAAAAGCTCTCTTCACCTCACCCCTGTCCACTCTCCTCTCCCAGATATACGCGGACGGGACGTCCGCGCACCGACGTCCGCGAACCATGGGGATTAAGGAGAGGCCATGGCCTTTGTGGTATAATTTCCCCATCTAAGGTGAAGCTGCAAAATAAAGGTGGCCACTGTTGGCCTAAGGGAGATGGCATGGTTGCTGGTTGGCTGAAGTCGCTCTTCGGGGATGCGAACGATCGTGAGCTGGCCCGTTTACAGAAGGTTGTTGAACAGATTAACCGGCTGGAGCCGGTTTTTCAGGCGCTAAGTGCGGAGGCTCTGCGCGCTAAGACTGCCGAATTCCGGCAGCGCCTGGAGGATGGAGCGTCGCTGGATGAGCTGCTGCCGGAGGCCTTCGCGGCTGTGCGTGAGGCCGGGCGGCGCACCATCGGCCTGCGGCATTATGACGTACAGCTTTTGGGTGGCATGTTGCTGCATCAGGGGCGCGTGGTCGAAATGCGCACGGGAGAAGGTAAGACCCTGGTCGCCACCCTCCCACTTTACCTCAATGCCCTCACCGGTCAAGGCGTCCATCTGGTGACCCCCAACGATTACCTGGCCAAAGTCGGCGTGCAGTGGATGGGGCCGATTTATCATGCTCTGGGCCTGAGCGTCAGCGTGATTCAATCCGGCGCGGGTGATCCGGATAAAGCCTCGTATCTGTATGACCCTGCTTATGTCTCGGAGGATGACCGCTATCAGTATCTGCGTCCTATCACCCGGCGCGAGGCTTATCGCACTGACATTACGTATGGGACGAACAATGAGTTTGGCTTTGATTACCTGCGCGATAATATGGTGTTGTCGCTGGACCAGTGTGTGCAGCGCGAGCTGAACTTCGCCATCGTGGACGAGGTGGACAGCATCCTGATTGACGAGGCACGCACGCCCCTCATCATCTCCGGCCCGGCAGAAGATGCTTCGGAGCATTATCGGCGCTTTGCGCGCATCGCCGCGCAACTGCGCCCCGAACGCGATTACACTGTGGATATTCGCGAGCAGATTGTCCTGCTCACTGAAGACGGTATTACGCGGGTGGAGCAATTGCTGGGTATTCCCGAAGGCGAAAGCCTGTACGACCCGCAGCATGCGCAGTGGGTGGCGTATCTCGATAATGCCCTGCGCGCCAGGGAATTCTTCCATCCGGATAAGGAATACGTCGTTCGGGATGGGCAAATCATCATCGTGGACGAATTTACCGGACGCCTGATGTATGGCCGGCGCTATTCCGAGGGGTTGCACGAGGCCATCGAGGCGAAAGAAGGTGTGGATGTACGTCGGCAGTCCCTGACGTATGCCACTATCACGTTCCAGAACTTTTTCCGCATGTACCGCAAGCTGGCGGGGATGACGGGCACGGCCTACACCGAACGCGAGGAGCTGCGCAAGATTTACGATCTGGACGTGAGCGTTTTGCCCACTCATGTGGAATACCGCGCCCGTTTTGGCGATCTCACTGAACGCGCTGTTCCGCTAACCGAAGCGGGAGTGGCCTTCGCCGGGGTGACGCAGAACGGGCATGAGCTGCGCGTGACGGTGTATGACAGTCCGAATCAGGAGCGCTATTACCGGCGCCTGGACCTGCCGGATCAGATTTATGGCACGGAGCAGGCCAAATTTAAAGCTGTTGTGGCCGAAATCGAAGCGGCGCACAAGTTGGGCCGCCCGGTCCTGGTGGGTACGACCGCGATTGAAACTTCCGAGCGGCTTTCAAAACTGCTTTCGGCGCGCAAGATCCCTCACAATGTGCTCAATGCCAAGTACCATGAACAGGAAGCCAGCATCATCGCGCAGGCCGGGCGTCCTGGTGCTGTTACCATTGCGACCAATATGGCCGGGCGTGGCGTGGATATCCTCCTGGGCGGCAATCCCGAAGGTCTGGCGCGCCAGGCTATGCGCCAGGCTGGACTCGATCTCACCCAGATCCGCGCCGAGGCCTGGGAAGGCGCGCTGAAACTCGCGCAACGCGGCGAGGACCCCTCGACGCGTTACCCCGAACCCTGGGCGCCCATCCTCTGGCACTGGGTCCGGCAATGCGCTGAAGATCGCCAGAAGGTGTACGCTCTCGGCGGTTTGCATGTGATTGGTACTGAACGGCACGAAGCTCGCCGCATTGACAATCAGCTCCGGGGACGTGCGGGGCGTCAGGGTGACCCCGGTTCCAGCCGCTTCTACATCTCGCTGGAGGACGAATTGATGCGGCGCTTTGGCGGTGAGCGCCTCAAGCCCTGGATGGAACGGGCCGGGCTTGATGATGCGCCGCTGGAATTCAAGATGCTGAGCGGCGTTATCGAGTCGGTGCAGGAACGGGTGGAGGGCTATAACTTCGACATCCGCAAGCACGTGCTGGAATACGACAACGTCGTCAACAAGCAGCGCGAAGTGATTTACGCTGAGCGGCGTAAAATCCTGAGTCTGCCCGATCTGCGCCCCGAACTCATGAAACTGGTCCGCCAGGAAATTGCCCGCATCGTGGCCGAGCACACCCAGGGCGACCGTATGGACTGGAATCCTCAGGCGCTGTTGAATGAATTGCGCAAGTTTATTGCGCTGCCGCGTGAGTGGAACGAGAGTGCGCTGCTGAAGCTGGAGCCAGATGAGATTGTGGAGCAGGCAGTCGCGCACGTAGAGCGCACCTATGATCAGCTCCGCGAGCAGCAGGGGCGCGAATTGTACCGCCTGTTGCGGCAGGACGAGGTCACGCTCAACCGGCTGCGCGAGCAGGGCGATGCCTTCGCCCGGATGTTCATCGCCGCAGTTCAGGAAAAGCTGGGGCCGGAATTCCTGGAACAATACGGCGAATGGCCTTTCCGGCGTTTTGATGAGGCGGATGAGGCCCGCCTGGAAGCCCTGGTGATCGAGGTGGCGCGGCTTTATCGCGACCGGCAGTTGATGGTGAGCGTGTTGGATAGCTATTGGGTGCGGCATCTGACCAACCTGGATATGCTGCGTGAGGGCATTGGACTGCGCGCCGTTGGCAACCGGAATCCCCTGGTGGCTTATCAGAAAGAAGCTTTTGAGATGTACCAGGACATGCTCCAGGCTGTTCAGCAAGCCATCGTGCGGGGACTTTTGCCGCCACCCAGCCTGGAAAGCGCTCGTCCGGCCCGGCGTTCTGCTTCACGCCCAGCCGCGGCCCCGCCAACAGCGCGCCGGCTTACCTATAGCAGCAGTGCGACGGCGGCTCCTGCACCGGAACGGGGACGGAAATTGCCCGGACGCAACGATCCCTGTTGGTGTGGCAGTGGCAAAAAGTACAAACACTGTCACATGGAAGAAGATCAGCGTAAAATGCGCACGAGCGGCACACGTTAGGAGAGTCAGTTCATGCAAGATCCCGTCTTTCGCCCGCGCGCCGAAGTGTCAGGTCAGGAGGCCTTTGCCTTCCTGGAGACCTACGTGGATTCGTTTGTCAAATGGGATCTGCTGCACTTTTTCTATTACCATCCTCACGCCGTTCACACGGTTGAGGCGGTAGCCCTGGCGGTGAATCGGGATGCGGGGGTAGTGGCTCGTGAACTGCACGAGCTGGCCGAGGCCGGCGTTGTGCTCGAAACGCAGTTGGGCGAGGTTTGGGTGTATACCCTTACTACCGATTCGGAGATCAACGCTGGATTGCGGGCCTTTATCGAGGCAGCAACCCAGGACGAATTCCGCTATCGCGCGATTTTTCATCTGGTGCGGGGCCGCCCATGGCGGGAGTGACAGATGGATGAGACCTTGCTGAGTTGGGCCAAAGCCTTACCCAAGATTGACCTGCATCGGCATCTTGAAGGGTCATTGCGCTTGTTTACCCTCCTGGATGTGGCGCGGGAGTATCACATTCAACTCCCTACGTATGACCCTGAGGAATTCCGTCGCTACGTTCAGATTGTGGACGATCCGGCTGATTTCCATCACTTCCTGGCTAAATTTCGTCTGTTGCGCTATTTTTACACCTCCAAAGAAGTCATTCAGCGCATCACCCGCGAAGTAGTTTACGACGCTTTTGAGGACAACATCCGTTATCTGGAAATCCGCTTTAATCCCATTGCCGAGGCGCGCGTCCATGGTTTCAAGCTGGATGACGTTGTCGAGTGGGTGCTCGAAGCAGCGCAGGCGGCCCAAGAGGAAAAGGGCCTGCGCACCTGCCTCATTTTGCAGATCGGGCGCGAGGAACCCCTGGATGTGGCCGAATCCCTGGTAGATCTGGCTATCACCTACAAAGGGAGCCAGCTACGGGGTATTGACCTGGCCGGAGATGAGGTGACCTATCCGGCGGAAAACTTCGTCCGTCCTTTCGAACGGGCGCGGGCCGCCGGATTGCATGTGACGGTTCATGCCGGCGAGGCCGTGGGCTGGCGCAGCGTCCGCGCAGCGGTTGAGCTGCTGGGTGCGGAACGGATCGGGCACGGCATTCGCACCGTGGAAAATTCCGAGCTTGTCCAACTGGTGCGCGAGCGCCGGGTAGCGCTGGAAGTCTGTCCTACCAGCAACCTGCACACCGGAGTGGTGCCTCGCTTCCATCAGCATCCGCTGGTGGACTTGTTTGCCCTGGGCCTGCGCGTTACCATCAATACCGACGACCCCAGCATCAGCAACACCACCCTCAGCGAGGAGTACGTGGCCGCTGTGGAGCAGATCGGCATGGAACAGGCACTGCTGTACACAGCCCTGCGCTATGGGGTGGAAGCCGCCTTTATTCCGGATGAGGAGCGCCATGCATTGCGGGAAGCCTTCCGCACCTGGCTGGCACCCTTCCCGGATGCGGTCACGGCTTTCGATACGGCCCCGCTTTAACCTGACGGCGGCGCGCTTTCCCCTTCGCGGACCAGGGAGAAGTAGACCTGTTCCAACGAAGGACGCAGCTCGCCCACGAATTGCACATCAGCCCCAGCCTGAACCAGGTTACGGATGAGGACGGGATTGTGAGTCTCCGGATCGGCTACATCCACTACCAGCTTGTTCCCGACCACCTGGACCTGCTGAACGGCGGGATGGGCCTGCAGACAGGCGCTGAAGGCGGGCTGGACCTGCCGGAGATGGAAGACGACCTTGCGCCCATAGAGCTGTTGCCGCAGGCGTTGGGGCGTGTCCACACTCAACAGGCGCTGCTTCAGCACCCCAATCCGATCGCACAGGCGGTCGGCCTCGTCCAGATTGTGGGTACACAGGACAATCGTCCGACCCTGGCTTTTGATGCTTTCGATGAATTCACGCACGATGTGCGCGGCTTCGGGGTCAAGCCCGGCGGTAGGCTCATCCAGAAAAAGGATGGGCGGTTCGTGCAACAGGGCGCGGCAAATCGCCAGTTTCTGGCGCATACCCTTGGAAAACGTGCCCACCAGATCGTGCCGGCGTTCCCACAGGCCCAGCAGACGCAGGTATTGCTCCACCTGCCCCGGTACGTCTTTGACCTCGTAAAGATGGGCGAAGAACGTGAGGTTTTGCAACGCGCTCAAACGGTCGTACAGCCCCGGCGTTTCGGTGAGCAGCCCTACCGAGCGCCGGATGGCGGTGTTGTCCCGACCGACTTCGTACCCGTTGACCACCGCCCGCCCGGAGGTGGGCGCGATCAGCGCCGTGAGCATGCGCACCGTCGTCGTTTTGCCCGCGCCGTTGGGGCCGAGCAGGCCGAAAACTTCCCCGGCGGCGATGTCGAGGTTCAAGTCCTGGACGGCGGTGATGCCGTTAAACTGTCTGGTCAAATGTTCGGTATGGATCATACTTTCTCCTGAAGGGATCTTGCTATGACCTGGCTCTATCGTCTTTTGCAACGCCTTTGGAAACTATCACCGCTGGTCAATCGCCTGAGCAGCGTCTGGCCTTTGAGCTGGCTTCTGGCCCCCATTTGGAGCCGTAAGGTCAATTATATCGTAACGCTTCCTGTTTACCAGGCGCTTCCCCCGATGGCCAGCTCCCCTCTACCGCGTGCGCTCCTGGAGGAGCTGATCGAGACGGCATCCGCCCGATGTCTCATGCATCACTGCCTGTGTCGCACGGGGTGGAACTGCCAGACCTATCCGCAGGATCTGGGCTGCCTGTTCCTGGGGCCGGGAGCGGCCCGCATCCCCGCCAGCCTGGGGCGTCAGGTCAGCGTTGAAGAAGCCCAGGCCCATGTCGCCCGCGCTCTGGACCTGGGCCTGCTGCCCCTTGTGGCCCATCAGGCTTTCGATGCCCTGGTGCTGGGTGTGCCTTACCGCCAGACCCTGGCCCTATGCTTTTGCTGCTCGTGCTGCTGTGCGGTCTTCCAATCCCTGCGTCTGGGGCCTCAGCGTTTTTGGGATGCGGTAACGCGCCTGCCCGGCCTCACCCTCTATGTGACGGAGGCCTGCCGGGGCTGCGGCCTTTGCATCCGGGCGTGTCCGGTCGGGGCCATTACCCTGCAGCAAGGCCGCGCCGTCATCGCCGAAAGCTGCAAAGGCTGTGGCCAATGCCTGACGCGCTGCCCGACCCAGGCCATTCAGATGCGCCTGGAGGAGGGTGACGCTATTCGCGAGCGGCTGCGCGCTGGCCTGGACGAGCGCCTGCAGCTCTAGGGCGTGCTTGTGACCGTCAGCGTTGGAGTAGCTTCTGGCGTCGGCAAGGTGTCCACAAAGATAATGTGCTCGAACTTCATACTCCACAGAAGCGCGCGCAGCACCACCCGCGCGTTTTCCTCCGCCTTTTCCAGGATGCCGTCGTCGAGAGCCGCCTGCAGGACCATCCGCTCCGCCTCCTGGCGGGCGGCCGTCTCCAGTTGCGGATTCATCCCCATCACCCCGGTCTTGCGGTCGTAGACATAAGTCCGGCTGTTATCCAGTGTGGCCACAAAAATTTCCGGCGGCGGCATGACGATGTACACCGTGCCGTCCGGCGTCACCTGCACATCCTGCGGGCGAATATGGCCCAGATCTACCCCGGCGATGACTTCCACGTAAGCCACCAACAACAGCTTATCCCCGAACAAGAAGCCCAGCGGCCCCTGGCCCGTCTGCGCCGTGATCACCTTTTCGATGTGATAGGATGCAGTTTCCAGCCGGCTGAGCTTTTGCACGCGCTCGATTACCGTCGCTGCACTGGCGTAAATCGTAGGCGTCGGTTGGGGCAAAGTTGGCAATTCAATCAACGGATGATCGGCTTTAGGAGTGAGCAGACGGTACACCAGCCAGCCCGTCGCCAGCAGCAACGTCACCAGACCAATCAACACCAGCAAGCGGATGATTTTATCCATACGACCAGCTCCTTTTCATGCTCGAATTTAATCCAGCGTTTCCAACCGTGATCCGTAAAGTGCCGTCGCCAGCTCCCGCAGCCGTTGCGGGTCCTGGTTCTTTAACGGATGGGCCAGAATCATGAGCGGTTCTGGCGCGAAATGGGGCGCAGTCTGCTCCCAGACCTGCAAGTCGGGCAGCAGCACTGCCCCCAGCTTGTGGTAGAAGCTGATGCGCCACACGGCATAGGCGCGCTCGACGTCATCGGTCTGGTGCTCCGGCGGCTCCACATCGAGGAACAGCGCCTCCGCTGCGTCGGGCAGACGTTCCAACACAGCGCGGTAGAGGCGCGTCCCTATGCCCTGGCCGCGCCGATCGGCGCGCACGGCCAGATACCACAGGTAGCCCACCGGCGCTCTTTCGGGGAGTTCATACAACGCCAGCCCGATCAGCTCCTCCTCTTGCACCGCGGCCAGAAAAACGTGGCGCTCGGAGTCCTGCAGAAGCTGCAACAGAAACCCGGCCAGGCTACGCACCTCTTGCCGGAAACTCAGCTCGTACAAACGGAACCACTCCGGCATCAGCGGATCCGTCAGTCCTATCAGCGGGCGAATCTCCATTTGTCGGTCCTGCTCCTTTCTTCAGGTGTGGCATGCCCAATTCCTTGCTGGTCAGTAACTACTACTTGACCACAGGGATTATTGCGGATATAGCCGCTGGAGCCTGGTTCGGGCATCTGCGGTCGTGAAGCGCCAATCCACCGTCGCTCTG
>DAOTZR010000067.1:0-7805 GCA_034434315.1 Anaerolineae bacterium | reverse complement strand
CCCCGCCGTCTCCGGGTTGTGGGGCAAGCCTACCAACATCAACAACGTCGAAACCTACGCCAACGTCCCGCAGATTATCCTCAAGGGCGCGGAGTGGTTCGCCTCCATGGGTACCGAAAAAAGCAAGGGCACCAAGACCTTTGCCATCGCCGGTAAAGTCAAACGCACCGGTCTGATTGAAGTGCCCCTGGGCATCACCCTGCGCGAAATTGTCTACGACGTAGGCGGCGGCATCCTCAACGACAAAAAGTTCAAAGCCGTCCAGACCGGTGGCCCTATGGGCGGCTGCATTCCGGAGCAGTACCTGGATACCCCGGTGGACTATGAGACCCTGGGTCAACTGGGCTCCATCATGGGGTCAGGCGGGTTCGTGGTCATGGACGAGGACACCTGCATGGTGGACATCGCCCGCTTCTTCATGGAATTTACCCAGGACGAATCCTGCGGTAAGTGCGTACCCTGCCGCATCGGCACGCGCCGCATGCTCGAAATCCTCAACGACATCTGCGCTGGCAAGGGCAAGCCCGGTGACATCGAAGAGCTGGAGCAACTTTCGGAGTACATCCGCAAAGGCTCCCTGTGCGGCCTGGGACAGGGTGCCCCCAACCCCGTGTTGAGCACGATCAAGTATTTCCGCGAGGAGTACGAGGCACACATCTACGAAAAGCGCTGCCCGGCCAAAGTTTGCCGCGCGCTGATCGAATACTGGATTGACGCCTCGGCCTGTATCGGCTGCACCCGCTGCGCACGCAACTGCCCGGTCAACGCCATCAGTGGCGCGGTGAAACAACCGCATGTCATTGACCCGGAAGTCTGCATCCGCTGCGGCATCTGCCAGCAGGTCTGCCCGGTTGACGCCGTGCACGTCAAATAGCCGCGGGGAAATAAGGAGGTTCTATGCCCATGAACACAACTTTAATCGAAGATATCCTGACCCGCCATCACCATGATCCAGAAGCCCTGGTTGAGATCCTGCGCGACCTGAGCAGCGCGGAGGGCTACCTGAGCCAGGAGGTGATCCTGGCCGTGGCCAAGGCATTGCACCTGCCCGTGAGCAAAGTTCACGGCGTGGCCACTTTCTACAGCATGATTCGCACCCGCCCTCGTGGCAAACACCTCGTTGAAATGTGCCAGGATGCCCCCTGCCACGTAGCCGGCGGTCGTGCCGTCTGGGATGCCCTCCAGCAGACTCTCGGTATCGGCTTTGGCGAAACCTCAGCCGACGGCGAGTGGAGCCTGGAAGCCATCAGTTGCATCGGCCTGTGCTCCGTTGGCCCGGTCATCCGCGTGGATGGCGAGGTGTATGGCAATATGACGCCGGAAAAAGTTCGTGAGGTACTTGCGCGTGTAGCGGCAGGAGGTGAGGCATGATTCGCGCTCGTGTCCTGGTATCTGGAGATCCTATCAGCCTGGCGCACGGGGCCGAGGCCATCAAAATGGCTCTGGAAGCCGAGTTGGTCTATTACGGCCTGGAAAGCGAAGTCCAGGTAAGCCTGAGCGGCCAACTGGGACGCCGTGACATCCTGCCCTGCGTGGCCATTTATCCCGAAGGCACCCTTTACGGCCCGGTCCGGGTTGAAGAGGTTCCTTATCTGGTGCAGGAACATCTCTACAAAGGGCGCATCGTTGAAAGCCTGCTGGCCCCCGCTGACGTGCTGAGCGGCCCACTGGCGCGCCTGCCCCGACGCGAGGGCGTGCTCTATGGCCAACAGCGCATCGTCCTGCGCCGGGCCGGACTGATTGACCCCAACAACATCGAGGAGTACATCGCCCAGGACGGGTACTTTGCCCTGGCGAAGGCCGTCACAGAAATGACCCCGGCCGACGTGCTCCAGGCCGTCAAGGACTCTGGTCTGCAGGGCCGCGGCGGCGCGGGCTTCCCGGCCGGCATGAAATGGCAATTCGTTGTCAACCAGCCCGAAAAGAAGCGTTACATCGTCTGCAACGCCGACGAATCCGAACCAGGCACCTTCAAAGATCGCATCATCCTGGAAGGCGATCCGCACGCCGTGCTGGAGGGCATGGCCCTGGCCGGTTATGCCGTCGGCGCCGATGAGGGCTGGATTTACATCCGCGGGGAATACACCTTAGCTAAAGAACGTCTTGAACACGCGATCCGGCAGGCAGAAGAACTGGGCGTGCTGGGAGATAACATCTTTGAAAGTGGTTTCTCCTTCCACATCCACGTCCACGCTGGCGCTGGCGCCTATGTCTGCGGTGAAGAAACCGCCCTGCTGGAAAGCCTGGAAGGCAAGCGCGGCATCCCCCGCATCCGCCCGCCCTATCCGCCGGTGCGTGGCTATCACAACAAGCCCACCGTAGTCAACAATGTGGAAACGTTAGCCAATGTTCCAGCCATTGTACGCAACGGCGCGGCCTGGTACCGCAGCTTCGGGACCGCCAAGAGCCCCGGCACCAAGGTCTACACCATGCTGGGCGATGTCAACATCACCGGTCTGATTGAAGTGCCGATGGGGATCACCCTGCGCGAGGTGATTGAGGTATACGGCGGCGGCATGAAGGACGGTCGCACCTTCAAGTGCGCCCAGACCGGCGGCGCTGCCGGCAGCATCATTCCGCCAGCGTTGCTGGATGTCCCCATGGACTACGCCACCATGCAACAAAACGGCGCCTCCCTGGGGAGCGGCGCTTTGATGATCTGCGGGGACGACAAATGCATTGTGGACCTGGCCTACGTCTTGATGCGCTTCTTCGTCACCGAATCCTGTGGCAAGTGCGTGCCGTGCCGCCTGGGGACTCGACGCATGTTGGAGATCCTGGACCGGCTCCGGCACGGTCAGGGCACCCCAGAGGACCTGGAAGCTTTGGAGCGCATGGCGCCTCAAATTATCGCCACATCTTTCTGCGGCCTCGGGCAGGGCGCGCCTGTCTCCATCGTCACAGCCCTGCGCCACTTCCGCGCCGAATTTGAGGCTCACGTAGCCGGCACCTGCCCCACCGGCGTCTGTCCCATGCACGATGTCCGTGAAGAAGCACCGGTTTCGCATGCCTATCTGGGCTTTGCGCATTAAATTGAATTTATAAGACCTGTTAAGGAGGACTTCATGTCTCAAAGCATTCGCGTGATCATAGACAACAAACCTGTAGAAGTACCAGCAGGATCAACCGTTTTGCAAGCGGCACAGGCCGCGGGGATTACCATCCCGACCCTGTGCTACCATCCCGCGCTGAAACCCACGGGGGCCTGCCGCCTATGCGTGGTCTCCGTCGAAGGCATGCGCGGCCCGACGACCGCCTGTACCCTGCCCGCCACCGATGGCATGGTTGTGCGCACGCATACGGATGAAGTCGTAACCTTGCGCCGCTTCGTCCTGTCCATGCTGCTCACCGACCACCCCAACGACTGCATGAAATGCGAAGTTGACGGCCAATGCGAACTGCAGCGCTGGGTGTATGAATACCAGGTGAGCTGGCCGGAGCACAGTGGCGAGCGTCACAGCCGCCCGATTGACTCCGACCCCAACCCCGTGGTCTTTGTAGATATGAACAAATGTATCCTGTGCGGGCGTTGCGTGCGCACCTGCACGGAGATTCAGGGATGCGACGTCTGGAACTTCTCCCAGCGCGGTTTCGACACCCTGATTGTCGCCGGCGCCAATCAAACCATGCTGGAAGCCGGCTGCGAATCCTGCGGCAACTGCGTGGCCGCCTGCCCGGTCGGCGCCCTGTTCGACAAGCCCTCGTTGGGCTGGGGACGGTCCACATACCAGAAAAAGGTGCGCACTACCTGCACCTACTGCGGTGTGGGCTGCCAGTTCGATTTCAACGTTAAGGATGGCAAGATCACCCGCGTCACCTCCGCCGAGGATGCGCCGGTTAATGGCTTTGCCCTGTGCGTCAAGGGCCGCTACGGTTGGGACTTCGTGCATTGGCCTGATCGCCTGACCACTCCGCTCATCCGCGACGAATCCGTCACCGATGGGCCCTGGCCGGGCTTCCGCCCCGCAAGCTGGGACGAGGCGCTGACTCTGGTCGCTCAAAAACTCACCCATTACCGGGATACCACCGGACCGGATAGCGTGGCCTATCTGACATCAGCCAAATGCACTAACGAAGAGAACTACCTGATGCAGAAACTGGCCCGCGCCGTCGGCAAGACCAACAACGTGGACCACTGCGCGCGCCTGTGCCACGCCTCGACCGTGGCCGGCCTGGCCATCACCTTTGGCAGCGGCGCCATGTCCAACACCATCGAAGATGCCACCGGCGAATCCAAACTCATCTTCGTCATCGGCTCCAACACCACCGAACAACACCCGGTCATCGGCACCAAAATCCGCAAAGCGGTACGCGAGCGGGGCATTCCGCTCATCGTCGCCGACCCGCGCCGCATCCAGCTTACCCGCCTGCCGGGTTGCCTGCACCTCCAGCATCGTCCCGGCACAGATATTGCCCTCGTCAACGGCCTGATGCGCGAAATTATCGTGAACGGCTGGGCCGACGAAGCCTTCATCGCCGAGCGCACCGAAGGCTATGAGGAGATGAAAGAAACCGTAATGAAGTACACCCTGGACGAGGTGGAGCGCATCACCGGCGTCCCGGCGGCTAAGATCGCCGAAGCGGCGCGGTTGCTGGGCACCCACAAACCCGGTGCCGTCTTCTGGTCCATGGGCATCACGCAGCACACCACCGGCGTCCTCAACGTCATGAGCCTGTCTAACCTGCAAATGCTGCTGGGCAACATGGGCGTACGCGGCGGCGGCGTGAACCCGCTGCGCGGTCAGAACAACGTCCAGGGCGCCTGCGACATGGGCGGCCTGCCGAACGTTTACTCCGGCTACCAGCCCGTTGCGACCAACAAGGAAAAGTTCGAACAGGCCTGGGGTGTCACTGGCCTTTCCGATAAACCCGGCCTGACCGTGGTGGAAATCATGCACGCCGCGCAGGAAGGCAAGGTCAAGGCGCTCTACATCATGGCCGAAGACCCCATGACCTCCGACCCGGACCTGAACCATGTCCGCGAAGCGCTGGAAAACGTCGAATTCCTGGTCGTCCAGGACATCTTCATGAGCGAAACCGCCAAATTTGCGGACGTGATTCTTCCTGGAGCCTCCTTCGCCGAAAAGGAAGGCACCTTCACCAACACCGAGCGGCGCATCCAGCGCGTACGCAAAGCGGTCAATCCGCCAGGCATGGCCCGCCCCGACTGGGAGATCCTCTGCGAGGTAGCGACCCGCATGGGCTACCCGATGCACTATGCCGGTCCTGCCGAAATCATGGAAGAAATCGCGCGCGTCACCCCGTCCTTTGCCGGTGTGCACTACTGGCGCCTGGACCGCGGCGAGCAACTGCACTGGCCGGTCAAGGCGGATGATCATCCGGGCACGCCCATCCTGCACATCGGGCAATTCACGCGCGGCAAGGGCCTCTTCAAGGCCATTGACCACATCGAGCCGAAGGAAGCCCCGGATGAGGAGTACCCCTTCACCATGACCACCGGGCGCGTGCTCTATCACTGGCATGGCGGCGAACAAACCCGGCGTTCGGCCAACCTGATGGCGCTCTATCCGGAGCCGCTGGTCGAACTCAGCGACGTGGATGCGGCCCGCCTGGGCGTCAAAGAAGGCGACCTCCTCAAGATCGCGTCGCGGCGCGGCGAATTCAAGGCGCGCGCCCTCCTTAACGATCGCGTGTACGAGGGCCTGATCTTCGCCACCTTCCACTTCCCGGAGGGGAACGCTAACTGGGCCACCGGCGCCTTCCTCGACCCCATCGCCAAGATCCCAGAGTTCAAGGTTACCGCGGTCAAAGTCGAAAAGGTCGCTTGAGCACCTTCCGCACTTCAAGCCCTGGTGGCTTTACAGCCATCAGGGCTTTTTATTCAAGATGATGATGACCTGCCCATACGTGAAAGCCTGGAGGTAAACGATGGATCCTTTATGGCAAGGGACCCGGACGCAGCGCGCCGCCTGGCATCAGGCCGAGGCGGATCTTATGGCGGAACTGGCGCACGGCCAACATCCCCAAGTACTTTACATCGGCTGCTCGGATTCGCGCATCCTTCCCTCGCGGATTCTGGGAGCCAAACCGGGTGACGTATTCGTCACGCGCAACATCGCCAATCTGGTGCCGGACTATGCCGCAGCCCAGGCCGGGGAAACTGCGGTCGCTGCCGTACTGGAATATGCCACATTGCACCTCAAAGTAGAACACATCGTCCTGTGCGGGCATAGCGCCTGCGGCGGGATGCAGGCCCTGAGTCACGCCCACCACCTGGAACCGGGGTTACGGGCCTGGCTCCGACACGCCGAGGCGGCTCTGACTCGCGCCGGCGCTGCCGCCGACCTGGATGCTCTGATTGAAGCCAATGTCCTGGTGCAATTGGAGCACCTGCGCAGCTACCCCTTCATCGCCGAAGCGGAAGCGGCTGGCAGGCTGCAGGTGCATGGCTGGGTCTACGACTTCGTCAGTGGGCGCGTGCGTATATACGATGCGCAGCGCGGATGCTTCATCGAAGAAGCGGACTTCACAGCCTGAGAGCCACATCAACCCTAAAAAAAAACCGCCCCCACACGGATGGGGGCGGTTTTTTTAGCCGAATTTTACTTGGTCTTGCGCAGGTAAATGAACCAGTACACCACGCCGACCATTATCGCACCACCGATGATGTTGCCGATGGTAACCGGGAGGAGATTGTTGAGGAAGAAGTTACCCCAGGTCAGCTTCGGGAAATCAGCAGCGGTCTTTTCGATCGTGGTCCAGAAGGATTCGGGCGCACCGGCCTTGATGAACAACCCCATGGGGATGAAATACATGTTGGCTACGCTGTGTTCAAAACCGGCTGCCACAAAGGCAGAAATGGGGAAGATGATCGAAAGGATCTTATCCGTCGTGCTGCGCGCCGAGAAGCACAACCAGACCGCCATACAGACCAGAGCATTACACATAATGCCCAGCGCCACCGCCGCGACAAAATCCAGGCCAACCTTAGCATTAGCGATGTTTAGTGCTGTCAGACCTACAGCGCCCTTGCCGAAGGTCCACTGCTTGCTCAAGAACATGATCCCGGCCGTGGCAATGGAGCCCACAAAGTTGCCGGCGTAGACGATGCCCCAGTTGCGCAGCAGTTGGGCCGTAGTTATCTTCTTGTTCGCCCAGGCCATCACAATCAGGTTGTTGCCCGTGAACAGTTCCGCGCCGCCTACAACCACCAGAATGAGGCCGAGGCAGAAGACCAGGCCACCGAGAAGGCGCTGCACACCGTAGGGAAGGCTGCTCGTGCCGGCCAGGACCGTGGTGCAGTAAACAGCACCAAGAGCAATGAAGGCACCGGCCAGGATCGCTAAGGCAAAGAGCTGCAAGGCATCGCCAGTAGCTTTCTTGACACCCACGGCTTCAGCCTTGGCCGCCATTTCGGCGGGCATAAGGGCATCGAGTTTAACTTCAACTTGCGGGGTAGGGTTAGCCATATAACCTCCTAAAGGAATAAAATGTCCATAAAACGCATAGGTACATTATACAAAAAATATTCCAAAATCTCTATATGATAAATATCACCTTATGCCATGCTAATCGTAACCCCAGACCATGCTCTTATATAAGACAACTGCCAGAAGTCCTCCACACCCTCCTTCCCCATGGGCCATGAAAAAAAGCGTCTGGAGCAGTTTTGTAGGCCAGACACCGCTGTCCTGGGATCGCCGACCTCTGTCCGGAAAAATCTTATGACCCCGGAACAAAAGGAAACGCTTAGCAAGCCAGGCTAAACTGCATACCGCCTTCGCCCTCCAAGATTACGACTCTACAGAAAATTGCCTGGGGTTCGGACGTGAGTTCGGACATAG
>DAOTZR010000066.1:0-8691 GCA_034434315.1 Anaerolineae bacterium | reverse complement strand
CTGGTCGGCAAGCCTGCGCGACTCCGGTCGGCAATTCGCTTACCTCCCATTATATCGGGAGCTGGAAAGCTGAATACTGTCAAGCGGCTACATTCCTGCGGTAAAAAAGCACAGGACGCAGGTTCGACTGCGCCCTGTGCCTGGAGCCTGGGACTTCACATAATCGTCAGGCGATAGCGTTTGCGGCCCTGACTTTCATCCTGCACGTAATGGAAACCGATCCGTTCCAGATAGCGCTGATGTTGCGGGTGAGCTGTGGCCGTCTCCAGGTAGTGGATCCCGCGTTCACGGAACAAATGGGCGTGCTCGATATACACAAACCGTGCTACCTGCAGATCCCGATAGCCGGGCGCGACAAAATCGAGCAACACCTCTGCCGTTCCATCCCCCCGGTTACGCGCGATGAACAGGCCGGCGGGCACCAGATCGCGCAGCACAAAAAAGGCGATGCGATCGGGTTCATCCTGATACACAAAATCGGGGAAAAACCGGGCGATCTCGGCGCGGTGGAAATTGAGAAAATACTGGGCAAAGCGCGAGTTGGGCAGCATTTCCAGCAGCGAAAAGTACTCGTGCGTGCGCAACATCTGCGCCAGATAATAGATATCCACCACCACGATGAAGCCATTCACCGCGGCTACCGGATAAGCGCCGATGAACAGGCCGTAAAGCGTGAAGAACACCGCGCCCAGCAGATTCAACAGGCGCAGGCGCAGCAGCGAGCGCATCGTCAACGATACGGCGACGAGCACCGAAGCCACGTAACCGAGGATTTCGTACACCATTTGCGGGGTCATCGCGGACCTCTACCGGCTTTACATGAAAACCTGCATACGACGCATGTCGCCCATGGAAGCCTTGACCTTCACCAGCCCGCGCGTCATGGCGACAAAACCGCTGAGCGTCTTATCCATGAGCTTGACGAAGGTATCGCTGCTCATCGTGATCTGTACCTCGGTTTCGGGGGCCTCTTCCACCATAGTTAGCGCCTGCGGCTGCCCGTTGACGACCTCTAAAAGCCAGTACTGAGCCACATCAGGGAAGTGAAACACAATCTGCCGGGTCCAATCCGGAAGCACCGGTGTCCCATCGCTCTTGAGCATCCGCTCGCGGATCTTACCAAACGCGGCCTGCAACCGTTCCTGGTCTACCATAAACCCTCCTTACAGTGCGCTGATGCGAATCAACTCATTCATCCCCACGCCGTGCGTGAGGGGAATGCGGCGCCCGTCGCTGGCCTTAAAATAGCCTTCCAGGACGATGGGCGCATCGTAAAACAGGGACTGCCAGCCTGGGACGCGGTCAACCGTCAGTCCCTCAAGGCGGACCGCGCCGCCGTGAATCATCAGCGGGTAGTGCGCCATGCGCGTCGTCAGGTGGAGCGTGCCCACCTCGGTCCGGGCGATCACGGCCTGCTCCAGAGGGACGAAGCGCCGCGCGGCCTGCAGATAAATCCAGCTCAGCGGTTCCACTTCCAGATACGTCACCGGCAGCCACTGCTGGTCATTAAAGCCCAGGACCATCTCCCCGGTTTCAAAGTGGAAAGGTTGGCTTTCGCTGGTCACCGACTCACAATGGCACAGGTAAACATAGAGTTCGTCGAAGTGCGCGTAAATCCAGTTCATGTGGCGGATCTCGAAGAAGTTCAGCGCGCTGAACCAGACGTGTTCGAAGACTCCGCGCCCCTGCACCGGGACGGTCTCCCCATCTAACGTGAGCGTGCCCTCCACCTCGGACATGGATTCGGAGCCGGAGACGCGCGTGATTTCCGTCACCTGGGCGACGGCGCCGGCCTCGTGTTCCCAATGCAAGATTGGTCCGCGCGGCCTGTAGGTGAGATCGGCCTGTAACCGGGGATGGCGGGCGATGATGCGCTGCTCCTCCGGTCGGCAAATGGCCGTGAGCGTGCCCATCGTCACCCGCACTTCATCACCTGCCTGCTCCCAGAGCATCGGATCGTCATGCTCTTCGAGCTGCAGGTCCGCGCCCTGGGGCGGCAGCAGCACAGTCGCATCGTCCTCGTCGCGTGTGTGCAACCCCTCGCGCGATAGGGTCAGTCCGGTCATCTGTCCCAGCAACGTCCCCTCGGTGATGGAAAGCTTGAGCACATGCGGGCGCCCGGCGTGTTCAAAATGCAGCGTAAAATACCAGTCGTTAAAATGGTCGGGTGCATCCAAAGCCTGGGGGACTAATTCCGGCACTGTAAAACGTGAACTTTTCATAAGCTGCTCCTCCGGTTAAAAGTTTGCACTTACCTGGTATCTACCGGCCAGGGTAAGCCGCGCCGCCCGTCCTTCGCTGACCCAACCACCTTCGCCGAAAAGCACGACCGCAAGCGTAATCCTTTTGACTGCCGCTGAGGGCAGCGTCGGCTTCACCCGATGTTGGGCGGCCCTCGCCAGCACAGGAGCGGAACTCTGGAAGACTACCGCCGCTTGTCGGGTGCGCGGTGCGCAAGCGCACGGCGCACTACTCCCTGCGCCACAAGACACCTGACCCACCAGGCCGTGATGCGCTCGACCTCTATCGAAGCCGCCTTGCGCCAGAGGGAAGGGCGCATGACGGCCTGGAAAGCATCTCGCGTGGTTGTTGTCCCTTTTCCTGTTTTGCCTACGGCTCCGGCACAGGCAGCGGTGAGCGGAATGTTTCCGGCAGCGCGCGCGGAGCCTCCGGCGTTGGCAAGGGAGAAACGAAAAGCGTCTCCTCGCCTGTCTGAACACCGGATGCCCCCGCACCTCCACCGTAGGTAATGTACAGATACGGCCTCAAGCCGCTCGAACCCTCCCGCGTGTAGAACCCCCGCCAGTTGGGATTGCTGGGCGATTCGTTGCCGAGTATCCATACCCCGTAGTTGGAATACTGCCCACTGACCCATTCACGCACCAGATTGGTCATATCAACCCAGTACCATGCGTGCATCCATCGCCGCTACCCACTTTTCTAAAACCACCTACTTCCATCGCTTGACTGACGAAATTTGTGCAATCATCGGCCCCAAAATCGGGGTAGGCCGGGTTGCGTTTTGCGTTCTCTGACTCACTCCATTCATAAGCGTAAGCAATAGCATTAGCGCGATTGGCCTCACTTTGTGATTGTTGAGTAACGGCGGTTACAGGCGACCGCGCTTCTTCTACAACTGGTTCTACTACTGCTATGCTGCCAGCAGCTATGTGCCGTGCAGCATAATCAATAACATCATTCATTCCGTCTCACTCTCGATAAATACTGAATCCTCGCCCGTCAAGTCGGGCTGTTCGCCTAACAGTATTCCTTTCATCAGCTTGCTGTATTCTTCAGTAGCAGGTTGTATATTGAGGCCTCGCGCTTTGATATACGCAAGGACAATCTGCTCTGCTGGCGTTTCACCATCTTGTTGAGCCAGAACAACTTGGGCGATAATCAAGCTGGAAAGAGCAAATAGCACCAGACAAGTTTTTGTGAGCTTCATCGTGAATGCCTTCTGGATGGATTAGTCTGCTATTTGTTGGGGACTGTCTCTGTTTCTGCTTCCTCAAGATCCAATTCGTTGTAGTCCCCTTGGTTCCCTAAATCTGCATGCCGGGCAGCATAATCAATAATGTAATCCCTTTCAGCCTCACTTCGGGTAAATGCTGAATTTTCTCCCGTCAAATCAGGGTGTTCTCCTAGCAGAATCCCCTTCATCAACAATCTGTATTCTTCAGTACCAGGCTGAATATCCAATCCCTTCGCTTCTATATACTCAAGTATGATTTGCTCTGCTCGCTGTTCGGATTGAGTCTTACGCGTTCTCTGCGTGACGAGTAACAGAATAACCGTCGCTCCTATGACCACGAGTAGCAGAATATAAATAGACTTTTTAGTCTTCATCTGCCCCTCCTACTTTGAGACTCCCAGATACGAAAATATCCATAGAACATCTGCAAACCAGGCTCATACCCGGCGCGGCCAATACGAACAATTCCATTGCGATGGAAACCTTACTTATCCTACTCATACCGTCCTCCTTGAGTTTGAGGTTGGTACGTTTAGGCCGCCCAACTACTTTTTCTGTCGTTTTACCCTTCTCACTCCCCAGCTTCCGCTCGCCCCTGGAGCGGGGGCTTTAAAGATGGGTTTTGCGGGGGCGAAGCCGCCCAAAGCCCATGCTGAGTACCCCCCTCTCCTCTCCCCAAATTGGGAGGGAGAGGGGGTAAGGGGGTGAGGTGAGAGCCAAAGTCAGCGCCACCAGGCATCCAGAACTATTTGTGTTGAAAACAGCGAAGTTTAGCTTAACAATGCGGTAGGTAGTTACCCTACTTGAGATAATTAGCGCAGGCCAGGTAAAGCGGATCGCCGGGAACAAGCTGCGCGGCGCGAGCGATGTCTTCGCGGGCGGCGGTCCGGTCATTGAACAGAAGGAACTGGCCCCAACCGCGCAGGAAATAAGCCGCAGCCAGCTCCGGCTGCACCGCGAGTGCCGCGTCGGCAGCCGTGACCAGCTCCCGGCCCAGGGTTTCTGGCGCCATCTCCACCACCGTCCCGGCGATGAGCGACCCACTGCGGTCGAAGATTTGCTGCGGCGTGTAACTGCGCATCATGGCTACAGCGCCTTCATAGTCGCCGAAATACACGAACTGCAAAAGGGGATACCCGCTCTGGCTTACGGCCTGGCTCCGCGCCTGGGCGTGCAGGTCTATGTAGGCCTTGAACCAGCGCAGGGTGGCGGCTTCCGGCGGATTCAAGCTGGATGCGGCAGCAACCTGTTGGCTGATGAGGGTCTGAGCGTCGCGCCACAGGCCGGCCTGAGCCAGCGCCACCGCACGATTGATCTCCTGGCGCAGGGCAGCAGGGAAGGCTTCTCCCACCTGGTACAGGGTAACTTCGCGTAGTCCTTGAGTGCCGCTATCCCAGGTGAAGGTCCGATAAGCGACCTTCCGCACGCCACAGGCGTAGCAGAACACGTAGGCATCCGTGGCGTTTAACACCACATCGAGCTGACCATCCCCGTTTAGATCCGTGGTGTAGCCAGCGCTCATAGCGTCCGCAGCGCCATTGCTGATCAGGGTCTCCAGGGTCTGGCCATCGAAGCGCACGATGGCGTAACTGCCGCCATGAGCGCCTACGCCGCCGTTGAGTTCGATGCACACATGGTCGGGATCCAGGGCTATTTGTTGCACGCCGCCTTCGGGGGGCAGATAATCGAACATCACCTCATCCCGGAAGACCATGCGCGCCAGTTCCGTCCACACCCGGTTACGCAGTGTGTAGATAGCCAGGAAATGCGCGGGGACGGGATCGAGCTGCCAGTTGACCATGCCGCAGCTATAAACCGCCCATAAGGGGGCCTGGTCCGCCGGGGCAGCGAGCGGGAGCGCGCGATAGCCGCAATCGAACGCCTGGGCCGGCTGCGTCGCGGCAACAGCGTCAAGCAGGCCCTGCAGGGCTTCCGGTGCGGGCGTCACCCAGACTGTGCCGGGCTGGGCCGTTGGTGTAGCGGTTGGGCATTCCCCGCGGTAATAGGCCCATTCCTCACAGACCGTCCCGTCCGCCAGGTGGCAGTAGCCGGTAACAGCATCGTTTTCCTGTACCAGTTCCAAGCGTCCGCCCTGATCCAGACAGTACTTTGAAGCGGGGTTGGGCATGCCGATTTGCGGAGTCCCCAGGTCCTCTGTGGGCGAAGGGGATAATGTCGGCGCAGGAGTGGGGGTGGGGGTAACAACCAGGCTGCAGGCCAGCGTGGCCAAAAGCATCAAACTTATCCACCATGACTTGCGAATCATAGAAACTCTCCTTTGACAGATTGCTGCTGATGATGCACAGGATAATGAAGTTCAAAAATTTAAGCGGGTAACCACGCATGGCGTCGCGTAAAGGGCAACCGGAAGCCGAAGCCATCCAGTCCCCCTGGGACACAGCACACCGATTTCTCGGTCGGCGTAGGCCAACCGTTGGCCGCAGGCCCAGGCGGCGATTTCAATCGCCGCATCAGCGCCGGGCTTGCTCTCCCATTCGGCTACCTAGCCATTACCCCATTAAATTGTTAACGTTCATTATCCTGTTCAAAGGGCCTCGACCAATCGGAACGGGCTTTTACGCCATTGCTCCCGAAGGCCGAAGCGTCCGGCCGCCCCCACACCAACTCCGTCAGTCCGGGCGCCGGCGCCTGCGTCGATCAGATTTATCCTGTTCTACGCCTTTCTGGACCAAAATTTTGCTTTCCAATTCTTCCTGAACAAGGTATAATGTACTGCACTTTGTCAGGGAGTCAATCATGGGGCGGACGTATGTAGCTTTGGACCTGGAAACAACCGGCCTGGACCCGGAACGCGATGCCATTATCGAAATCGGCGCGGTGCGTTTTCGTGACGGTCGCGAGCTGGAAACCTTCAGCACTTTTGTCAATCCTGGGCGGTCGGTTCCCCCTTACATCACCGAATTGACTGGCATCCGTACGGAGGATGTCGCCGGAGCGCCTTCGTCGCGCAGTGCCCTGGCCGATCTGCAGAGCTTTGTCGGACGCGATCCCGTAGTCGGGCACAACATTGGCTTTGACCTGGCCTTTATTCAACGCCACAATGTGTTAACCGGCTCCATCGCGATTGATACTTTCGAGCTGGCCAGCGTTCTGGTTCCGCACGCGGGACGCTATACCCTGGAAAATCTGGTGCGTGTGCTCGCTCTCGACCTGCCTGCTCAGACCCACCGCGCCCTGGATGATGCCCGCATGGCCCGCGCTCTGTTCGAAGCCTTGCTGGAACGGGCCATGCAGTTGCCCCAGGAAATTTTGCGCGAAATTGTGCGGCTAGGCCAGTGGTCGAATTGGGGGCCGACGGTCTTCTTCCAGGATGCGGCACGGGCCAGACCTTCAGCCTTTCAGAGCAGCATCGGGGCTCAGCTTGCGGCACGGCGGGGCGGGGATGCCGCTGGCCCGTTGTTTTTCGGCCCTTTGCCACCGCCTTTGACGCCGCGGGAAGAGCCGCAGCCGCTGGACCTGGAGGCTTTGACCCGCCTGCTGGATCGCGATGGCCCCATTGCCCGCCAGCTTTCCGCTTATGAATACCGTAATCAGCAGTTGGAGATGATGCAGCTCGTAGCCCAGGCCTTCAACGAAAACCGGCATCTCCTGATTGAAGCGGGCACGGGGACGGGCAAATCCCTGGCCTATTTGCTGCCCGCTGTGCTTTGGGCTGTGCACAATCAGGAGCATGTCGTCATTTCCACCAACACCATCAATTTGCAGGAACAGTTGATGAGCCGGGATCTGCCCCTGCTGGCGCGTTGTCTGGACGAAAGTTTTGAGGCCGTTTTGCTGAAGGGGCGCAACCATTATCTCTGTCGGCGGCAGTTGCAATTGTTGCGCCAGCGCGGCCCGGCCAACGCCGATGAGATGCGCGTCCTGGCCAAGGTGCTGCTCTGGCTGCCCAACACCCTGGACGGGGATGGCGATGCGCTCTTTTTGCCCACACCAGGGGAACGCGCAGTCTGGCAGACCCTGGCCGCCAGTAAAGAAAACTGCGATCCTTCGCGCTGTCCTTTTTTCGCGGACGACACCTGTTTCTTCTATCGTGCGCGGGCGCGCGCCGAGGGGGCGCATATCATCCTCGTCAATCACGCCCTGCTCCTGGCCGATGTGGCGACGGAAAACCGCCTGTTGCCCGAGTATACGCGGTTGATTGTGGATGAGGGACATCATCTGGAAGCCGCGGTCACCGACGCTCTGAGCGTCGAAGTCAACCGTTGGATGGTGCGTCGGCTGTTGGAAGAGCTGCTTCAAGGGGGGGGCACCGCTCCGGCCCTGCTGGAAGAGTTGCAAAGCCAGGTGAGTGCGCGGCTTGCGGGACAGGACGCGCTGCGTTTCCAGGCCCGCTTGCTGGAGTGCGTGGACCTGGCGGACGGGCTCAACTGGCGGCTGGATAACCTCTTCAACCTGCTGTGGGAGTATCTGGAACGCCATGCGCCGCCGGCTAATGGCTATAACCTGCGCTTGCGGGTGACGGCGTCCTTGCGCGAACAGGAGGCCTGGCTGGAAGTAGCTCGCCGTTGGGAGACCTTGCGCCCTAACGGCCTGCGCCTGGTGGAAACGTTGGGAAGTCTGCATCAGGGCCTGGGAGAATTAACCCTGGTCACGGCGCCCGAACTGGAGGGCCTGCGCCTGCAGCTCTTCAATGTGTATCAGCGCCTGGGTGAAATGGTTACGGCGCTGGATAGCTTCATCCGCCAGCCCGCTGATAACGCGATTTACTGGCTGGAAGCCGATCGTAAGACCGAGACCTTGACGGTGCATATCACCCCGCTCCAGGTTGGGCCTTTGCTTCAGGAGCATATCTGGTCGCGTAAACAATCGGTGATTGTCACATCGGCTACTTTGCGGATTGGAGGGGATTTTGCCTACCTCCAACAACGGCTGGCCGCGCGCGGCGCTCTGACGGCTACGGTAGGGTCCCCCTTCAACTATCGTCAGGCGGCCTTGCTTTACATCGTGAAGGACATCCCTGAACCGGAAACGCCGGGGTATCAGCGCGCGGTTGAGCAGGTCTTGCTGCGTCTGTTTGAGGCTACCGGCGGACGGGCTTTGGCGCTCTTTACCTCGTATGCGCAGTTGCAGAGTACGGCGCGGGCCATCAGCGGGCCGCTGAGCCGTCTGGGCATCACGGTCCTGGCCCAGGGGAGTGGCAGCTCGCGGGCGCAGTTGCTGGACAATTTTCGCCAGGGGCAGCGCGCGGTGTTGTT
>DAOTZR010000065.1:0-2482 GCA_034434315.1 Anaerolineae bacterium | reverse complement strand
CAGTGGCTTCAGATTACTGAGGCTGCCTATGCCTTGTTCCAAGCTATCGTCTTTGCATCTACCTGACTATGTCCGAACTCACGTCCGAACCCCAGCCTGCTCATCTCCGGGTTAAGCTGGAATGACGGGTGTAACCAGACATTGGCGCACCTGTTCGAGCAAATCGCGCATGCGGACCGGTTTGTAGAGGCAGGCATTGATGCCCAGGGTCTTCTTAAAGGCCTGCAGGTTGATGTCCGGATGGCCGCTGATGAGGATGATGGGGAACTGGAACTGACGGGCACGGACGTAGGCGATCAGGTCCAGGCCGCTTAAGCCGGGCAGGCTAAAATCGCTGATAAGCAGGTTAATGGGATTTTGTTCCATCTCATCAATGGCGGCTTCGGCGGACCCCACACAACGCGCTTCGTAATCGTTCCCCAACAGGCGCAGCCCATCGGTGATCAGTTTGCGAATCTGTGGATCGTCGTCTACAATCAAAATCTGAATTTTATCCATGGTTCACCTCTGGCCCCACTATATCATAAGCTGCCTTAAAACGGGTTGCCAGAAGGTGACAAATGAGTTAAACTTCTGGCGCTTTTGCTTATGTTTTCAGGAGGGATGCTTGTGATGGACCAGTTTAAAGCTCTGCTTCAAACCCTGCGTCCCAAGCAGTGGACCAAGAACGCTTTTGTGCTGGCAGCGTTGGTATTCGATGGCAAACTTTTGCAACCAGCGTATGTCGAACGGGCCCTGGCCGGGTTTGTCCTTTTCTGTACCATATCCAGTGCCGTGTACATTCTGAATGATTTGCTCGATGTGGAATACGATCGTCAACATCCGCTGAAGCGGCATCGCCCGATTGCTTCGGGACGTTTAAAGCTTCCCCTGGCTTGGGGGACAATGGCCGCGCTGGGCGGCATCAGTCTGGGGGTGGGCTACCTGATCTCGCCGGACTTCGCGTTGATTCTGGCCGGTTATGCCTTTCTGCAGTTTTTGTATGGGCTCGTTTTCAAACACCGGGTTTTGCTCGATGTATTCAGCATCGCTCTGGGGTTTGTGTTGCGCGTCGGGGCGGGGGTGGTTTTGGTGGATGCGCTCCGCTTCTCGCCCTGGCTCTATGTGTGCACGACGTTCCTGGCGCTGTTCCTGGCCCTGGGGAAAAGGCGCGGGGAGCTACTGCTATTGGAGAGTGAAGCCGGTCAGCACCGCCTGGTGCTGGATGACTATACTTTGCCCTTTCTCGATCAACTGATTACGCTGGTTTCGGGCTGTACCATGCTGGCTTACGCGCTTTACACGATTCTGGCCCCCAATCTACCGGAAAATCATTTGATGTTGTTGACGATTCCTTTCGTGATGTATGGCATTTTCCGCTACATGTATCTGGCCATGGTGCGCGGCTGTATCGTTGGACCCGATGAGGTCCTGTTGAGCGACCGGCCTTTGCAGGTGGATTTATTGTTATGGGGAGGGAGTGTGTTATGGGTCCTGTACTTTGCGCACTAAGCGCTGCGGAAGCCAGTGCATCTGGAAAGGTGATTTTGTTGGGTGAACACAGTGTGGTTTATGGCCAGCCCGCCATTGCGATCCCGGTGAGCACGTTACGCGCGCGGGCCTGGGTGAAGCCTGGACCTGTGGGGATGGGGCTGCAGATTGAGGCGCCGGATGTGAACCGGCGTGTGCGTCTGGCCGAGGCTGCCGCTGACGATCCGCTGGCGGTAGTGCCGCGCGCGCTTTTGCAGCGTCATGGTCTGGCCGAACCCGATGGCTGGCTGACGGTGCGCTCCGAACTGCCCATCGCGGCAGGTCTGGGGAGTGGCGCCGCCGTGGCCGTGGCTATGGCACGGGCACTTTTGCTGGCCCTGGGCCACACGCCCGATGTGGATGAGGTCAGTGCGCTGGCGTTTGAAGCGGAAAAGCTACATCACGGAACGCCCAGTGGGATTGATCAAACGGTGATTGCCTGGGAGCGCCCGGTGTTTTTTGTGCGGGGCGAAAGGCCTCAGTCCATTGCGGTCGGAGCGCCGCTGGATGTGTTGATAGCCAATAGTGGCGTGTCGGCTTCGACGCGCGCGATGGTGAGCGGGGTGCGGGCGCGGGCCCAGGCCGATCCGGAGACGTATCAGCGCTATTTTGCCCGGATAGGGGAGCTGGTGCTGGCAGCGCGGGAGGCTCTGGCCACAGGGGATGTGAGGCGTCTGGGGGCGTTGTTCGACCAGAATCAGGCCTTGTTGCAGGCGCTCGGCGTTTCGCATCCTCGATTGGAGGCGCTGCTCGTCGCTGCCCGGCAGGCAGGCGCCCTGGGCGCCAAGCTTACCGGTGCGGGGGGCGGTGGTAACATCATCACTTTGATTGAACCGGACCAGGCTGAGGCGGTGCGGAACGCTTTGCTTCAGGCCGGGGCCAGCCAGGTCTGGGCAACGCGCCTGGAACCATGAACCGGCTCGCACAAGCGGGCCGGTTCATGGGATGAGGTGCCGGGTTTAGCCGAAGCCCC
>DAOTZR010000064.1:0-8349 GCA_034434315.1 Anaerolineae bacterium | reverse complement strand
CACCTGGGCTTTGGCTACCAACTGTCCGGCAAGGTCGAAAACTAACGCGCGTACCGATTGGGTCCCGCAGTCAACGGCTAAAATGAGCTCCCGCGCCATGCCCCCAGCTTCCTCCTGCTGCTATCACATGTGCCGAGTATACCACACTCCCTTCCATGCCTGCAGCCGGACTGCTCCGGCCCCGGCAGCCATAGGACAACTGCTGATTGGTATGCTTTGGTGCAGAATGCAGTGCTTTGTTAGCCAAGATTTTACGCTTTCGGTCGCTTTACCCCGCTCACCCCCAAACCCCCGCTCTCCCTCTGAAGGGGGAAAGCGGAGGGTTTAAAGATAGGATGTGCGGGCGGCTTCGCTGCCCGCACATCCTATTCTTAGTACCCCCTCTCCTCAGCCAATCTTGATGGGGCATTGGGGCGCCTTTACCCCACTATACGAGGAAGTTTGCAGTTAATTGAAGTGGCGCGCTCCACCACCTTGAGTTTTACCAATTTCTGAACAATCATGTGCCTGGTAGTCGTCTTGCTCCTCTGCGTGCCTGTGCTACAATCAGGTAACCCACTCACGCGGAGGATGTATGCGAGAATTCATTGACGGAGCAACAGCCATCGTGCGCGGTGCGTTGGCGTCAGGGTGCAACTTTTTCGCCGGTTATCCCATTACACCCGCCAGCCCCATCCTGGTCCAGATGATGCGGGAATTACCGAAAGTTGGCGGCATCGCCATCCAGGGAGAAGACGAAATCGCCAGCATCGGCCTGTGCATTGGCGCCGTGAGCGCCGGCACCCGCGCCATGACGGCGACCAGCGGCCCCGGCATGAGCCTCTACAGCGAGAACCTCGGCCTGGCCCAGATTGCTGAAATCCCGCTGGTGATTGTGGATGTGCAGCGCCTGGGGCCAGCTACGGGCGGTGCAACTACAGTAGGACAGGGTGATGTGCTCTTCGCCCGCTGGGGGACAGCCGGCGGCTATCCCTTCATTGTTTTGGCCCCCTCCTCGATTGAAACCTGCTACACGCTTACTTGCGAAGCCTTCGCCCTGGCCGAACGCTTCCGCTGCCCCGTTATCCTGCTTACCGACAAGGAACTCAACACCACCCTCAGCAGTGTTGCCATGCCCGAAGCGCCAGAGACCCCTCCACCGCCCCGCGAAAGGCCCGTCTTCGATGGGCAAACCCTGCTGCGCATCACCGGCTCCACGCACGACGGCAAGGGCTATCTCACCAAGGACCCGGCACGAATTGAGGCCCTCAACCGTCACCTGTGGGACAAAATCATGGCCCACCGTCACGCCATGGAATACGGCGAAGCCGATCTTGACCCCCATGCCCGCAGCCTGTGGATCGCGTTTGGCGTGACTGCTCGCGCGATGCAGGCAGCAGCACAACAGGCCCGTGAACGCGGCGCAGCCATCTCCACCCTCACACTCCACACCCTCTGGCCGGTTCCGGAGAACCTGTTACATCGGGCCGCGCAAGGCGTTGAACGGATCGTCGTGGCCGAACTCAATCCTGGCCTATACCTGCGCGAGGTCGCAGCCCTGTTCCCCAATCGCGAAGTGCTTAGCCTGGCCCGCATAGACGGGCAACTCATTGCACCTGAACAATTCCTGGCCTTACTCTGAGCAACAGGCCTGCAGGAGGTCAACATGGAACAGAAACCTTTTGAACACGAAACCACTTTCTTTGTGCGCTATGCCGATACCGATGCCATGGGATTGGTCCATCACAGCGCCTATCTGCTCTGGTTTGAAGAAGCCCGCTCGTCCTGGCTGCGTGAACGCCTGGGCTCTCCGCGAGGCTACGCCCTCATCGAAGAGGCGGGTTACTTCTTCGCCATCACCGAGGCCTGGGCGCGTTACATTGCACCGGCGCGTTTCGGCGACCGCGTCACCGTGCGCACCTGGTGCACCTCGTTCCGCAGTCGGGGCTTCACCATGGAATACGCCGTCCACAACGCCGATACGCGCGTTCTCCTGGCCGAAGGGCGCACGCGCATCATCGTGCTCAACCGCGCCGGGCGTCCCACCCCACTGCCCCAGCCATGGGCGGAAAAACTCCGAAGCTGCTGCGTGGAGTAAAGCGTGGGTCGGCCCCATCCCTGGCTAGCCAGCTACGATCCGCCTGTACCCGCCAGCCTGGCCCCCTATCCGGCGGTACGGGTGGAAAGTTTTGTGCGCGCAAGCGCGGAACGGGTGCCCCAGCGTGCGGCGCTGCTCGATGCCGCCACGGGCCAACGCCTGACCTACGCCGAACTGGACGCGCAGAGTGACGCATTAGCTCTGATCCTCATCCACCAGGGCCTGCAACCTGGCGCAAGCGTGGCCCTTTACGCCCCCAACGGTGCGTTCTTCGCCCTGGCCTTTTGGGGTATTTTGAAAGCGGGAGGCATCGTTGCGGCGCTCAATCCGTTATTCACCCCACCCGAACTGGCGCAACAATGGACGAACAACGCCGCTCGCCTGTGCCTTGTAGCGGGTGCTCTCTATCCCCGCCTGCAACAGGTGCGCGCGCAAACGCCCGCGATGGCGGGCCTGCGCGCCCTGGTCAATCGCCCTACCGGTCCGCTGACGCCCGGCGACCTCGCCCTGGAGCCGCCCTACACCTGCATCGGCAGTCCGCCCGTGTTCAGCGTGACCCCGAACACCCCGGCGATCCTGCAATACACCGGCGGAACCACCGGCACACCGAAAAGCGCCATCGGCACCCATGCCAACCTGGTCGCCAACACCCTGCAATTTGAAGCCTGGGTCTATGACCGGGTCGAGCACGAAGTCATCCTGGGCGTTCTGCCCCTGTTTCACGTCTACGGCCTGGTCCTGGCGCTCATCCGCGCGGCCTATCAGGGAGCCACGCTGGTTTTCGCCGACCGCACGCCCGAAGCCATGATCAGCGCCATCCGAGCCTACCGGCCCACCTTTTTCCCTGGCGTGCCGGCCCTCTACTATACCCTGATGACCTACCCCCACATTGAGGACGTCGCTGCAGACCTGGGGTCAATCCGCACCTGCATCAGCGGAGCGGCGCCCCTCCCCCCCACCCTGGCCGAGCGTTTCGCCACCCTCACCGGTGCGCGGTTGCGGGAAGGGTACGGCCTCAGCGAAGCCCCAACCGCCACCCACTGCAACCCCCTGAGCGCCAACCGCTACGGCTCCATCGGCCTGCCCTTGCCCGACATCGAGGCCAGGATTGTGGATGCCCAGGATGGCCGCACCCCCCTACCCACAGGCCAGGTAGGCGAACTGATTGTGCGCGGCCCCACAGTCATGGCCGGCTACGCTCAGGACCCGGAGGCCACCGCCCAGGCGCTGCGCGAAGGCTGGCTCTACACAGGGGACCTGGCGCGCATGGATGCCGAAGGGTATTTCTATCTGATTGACCGCAAAGCGGACGTGATTAACACCAGCGGCTTCAAAGTCTACCCCAGCGAAGTCGAAGCGGTCCTGCGCCAGCACCCAGCCATCGGCGATGTGGCTGTCGCCGGCGTGCCCGATCCCCGGCGCGGTGAAGCCGTCCATGCCTGGGTGGTGCTTCGTCCGGGCAGCGAGGTGAGCGCCCAGGAGCTGCGCGACTGGGCCAGTGCTTACCTGGCGCGCTATAAAATCCCCCGCCAGGTTCATTTTGTCCCTGCCTTGCCGCGCAGTGCGGTTCACAAGGTCCTGCGTCGTATCCTGCGTGCTCAAATCACCAACGCAGGGGAGGAGGCCTGAATGTCCATTATCTTGCTGATTCACCTGGCCCCTAAAACGGGGCCGAACCATGGCTCTTTACAGGCGGAACTCCGGGTACATTTCAAAAGTATCGTCCAGGCCGAAGCGCGGCGTCACGGGGGCCGGGTCCTGCAAGCTCTGGGACAGAGAGCTCTTATTGCGTTTATCAAAGGCAGTCCGCTCGAATGCAGTCAGGCCCTGCTCCTCCAGCTCAGCGCAGAAGAATGGGCGCCCATCCAAATCCTGCACGCCGGCGCGATTCAAGGGCGCGATCTCCTGAACGATGATGAAGTCCTGCAAACCCTGTTAAACCTGCAGGAAGTCGCCTGGCCCGGACAAATTCTGGCAACATCAGAAGCGACCAGCCTGTTTCAGATCCCTCAGGGCTTTTTGTTACGCGATTTGGGCGTGCATTTGTTTTCCGACTTGACCGAGCCGCGTCGAGTTTACCAGGTCATTTGCCCTGGCGCAGCATCAGAAAATTTTCCTCCACTGAGGAGTCTTTCACAGTATCAGCACAACCTCCCGGCCCATACCACGCCCTTTGTTGGGCGAGAAGAAGAGCTGCGTTTCATCACCGACTTTTTCACTAAAAAGGAAGGTGGCTGGCTCACCATCCTGGGACCGGGTGGAATCGGGAAAACACGCCTGGCCATGCAAGCAGGCGCGCGCCTCGTCTCCCATTTCCAGGACGGCGTTTTCCGTGTTCCCATGGGGCACCTGGGTTCTCTAAGCGCCTTCCTGATTGCCCTGGCCGATGCCATTCGCTTTACTTTTTACGGACGCGAAAATTTACAAAATCAGATGCTCACGTATTTGCGCAACAAACACATGCTCCTCATCCTGGATAACTGCGATCGTTTTCTGGAGGGGCTGGCCTGGCTGAGCGCCCTCCAAAACGCCGCTCCGCGCGTGAGCATTCTGGCCACGTCACGCGAACGTCTGCACGTGCCCAACGAGGCCCTGCTGGAACTGGGTGGTTTGAGTCTGCCCAATGCCGAACATGGCCAGACGCTCGAAAAGGCGGGAGCCACGCGCCTATTCCTTGAATGTGCCCGTCTGAACAATCTCACCTTTACACCCACTCCAGAAGAAGCCAAGGCGATTGAGCGCATCTGCCGCTTGCTGGGAGGTATGCCCATGGGCATCGAGCTGGCCGCTGCCTGGGTCGGTGCCCTTTCCTGCACGGAAATCGCCGAAGAGCTGGAAAATTCCCTGGATTTTCTGGAGCCTACCCTGTCCGGCGCCCGGGAACGCAGCCTGCGCAGTCAATTCAATTCGGCCTGGGCTTTGTTAGGAGCCAGCCAACAAAAAACCCTGCTGGCCTTGACGATTTTCCCCGCCAGTTTCGCCGCTCAAGATGCTATCGCTATCACAGGATGCCCGCCGGAGCATCTCCAGGCACTGACGGATAAGTCCATGTTGAAAAGGAGCGGGAAGGAGCGCTACGAGTTGCATCGTGTTCTGTACCAGTACGCCATGGAAAAAACCGACTCACAAGATCAGGAGCGCTTACGTCGGCTATTTGTCGAGCACTACCTGGGGAAATTGATTCAAAGCCGCGATGCCTTACGCGGCGCACGCCAACTTGAGACATTGGAATTTTTAGCCCAGGAGCGCGATAATATCCTCCAGGCCTGGCGTTGGGCTTTGCGTTCACGCGAAACCAGGCTTTTACGCGAGGCCCTACCTGCTTTGGCCCAGTTCATGGATATGCGCTGTTTATGGCAGGAAGCCATAGTCCTGGTCCAACAAGTCCTGAATGACTTATGGGAGGGGGGAGTCCCCCCAAAACACGAAGAGCCTCTGGCCGCAGTGGTATTCGGTACCCTGGGTTTCTTCGCCCTACGCATGGGCCAAAATCAGCAGGCCGAAACCTGGCTAAGGCGTGCGCTGAAACTTTTTGAACAACACGATGATGAGCAAAACATCGCCGGAGTCTTGCATCGCCTGGGTGATGTGGCCTACTCTCAGGGAGACTATGATCAGGCCCTGGCCCTTTATCGTCGTGCCACGGACCTGTACACGAAAAATAACGACCTCTGGGGACAAATGCTCGTCCTGAATAACTGGGCAAACCTTCTGATTAATCTGGGCCGCCACGAAGAGGCCAAAGCCTGCTATGAACGTTGTCTGACGTATTCTGAACAGCTCAGCGAACAGTGGACCCGCAGCGCAGTGCTGAGCAATCTGGGTAACGAACTGGCTTATGAAGGCGATTTTGAAAAAGCCCTGCAACTCAATCAAGAAGCTCTGGCCATCAAACGGGCATTCCGTGGTCGCATGGGCATTGCCGTAAGCCTGCTCAACCTGGGTACCCTTTACAACGCCCTGAAGAAGCATGTCATCGCTGAAACGCTGCTCAAAGAGAGCCTGAGCATCTATCATGAAATTGGCGATTGGCGGGGTCTGGCTGCGGCCTACGAGGAGCTTGGCTATACTTACTCCCACCTGCAGCGTCACGAGGAAGCGCTGGAAGTCTTGGGCGAATCCCTGCACCTGCGCCGTCTGATGAATGATCGCTGGGGGATCGTCAGCGCTTTATGCGGTGTAGCCCACGGCCTTACCCAAAGCGGCGCCCATCAACTGGCGATTGATTACATACGCGAAGCCTGGCAAACATTACTGACCCTGGATGCCCCACCCAAGCAGACAACAGTCCTCATCGAATATGCGGCAGCTCTGATGGCTCAGGGGACCTACCCCCAGGCTTATAAAATCCTGGAAGTCGTGCTGCGCCAGCCCAATCTGGATGCGTTTAACCGCATCTACGCTATGGAATTACACCAGCGTTTAAGCTATCTTCTGAGTCCAGAAACCCTGGAACTATTGCAAAAACAAGCCGCCCAATTACAATTGAACGACATCAGCGTGGACCTGGAGACGGAAGGGACATGAAAGCGCTGGAAATCCTGATCACCCTGCTACTCGCACTCCCAACAGGCGCCCTGAGTGTCTACCTGGCCGAAAAAGCGTTGAATGACGCCAAAACGAGACCGATCTGCGCATTTTGTGGCCAGTCCCTGGCTCCAACCCAATGGAGCGCTATCCTGGCGCTGGTGCTTGCGCCGCGCTGCGTCACCTGCGGACGTCGCATCCGCTGGCCGCGCCTTTACGGCGAGCTGTTGCTCAGTGCCTTTTGGGTTGTCACCGTTGCCCGCTACGGCCTCACCTGGCGCACAGTTTACACGCTCCTGGCCAGTATTCCCCTGGTCATGGTCACGGTCACCGACCTGGAGACCCGACTGATCCCCAACCGCATCAGCCTGCCGGCCATTGGCATAGCTATGGTACTGGGGATCATCGCTGGTCCGGCCCTGCCGTATGTCCAGGCCTGGCGCGCCTGGCACGCCCCTCTCGGCGGCCTGCTTTACGGGGGCGTATTCTGGCTTCTGGTCAAAGTCGGCACGACGCTATGGGGCGACGGCGCACTGGGCGAAGGCGACATCACCCTCGCTACCCTGGCGGGCTTGCTGGTCGGCCCCTTTTACATTTTATTGGATTTCGTCCTCACGGTTTTGCTGGGCGGTATCAGTGTCATCATCGGCTTGGCGTTGCGTCGGCTGCGGCTGAACAGCGCCGTGCCTTACGGGCCTTTTATCACCGGCGCGACGCTGCTGGTCATGGCCCTGGGACCTGACATTCTGGCCTGGTGGTTTCGCTAAATTCTCCTGAAGGAGTCAATCACTTATGAGTACACAGTTCCGCAATGCCCATTTGCCCGGCGAGGCTTTCTTTTGGGAAGGCGGCCTAACCGGGATTCTGCTGTCGCACGGCTACACGGCGACCACTGCCGAAGTCCGTCCGCTGGCCGAATTCCTCCACAAGCAAGGATACACCGTCTCCGGACCTCTGCTCCCCGGGCACGGAACGACGCCGGAGGAAATGAACCGCTGCTCCTGGCGCGACTGGTATGCGACCATTGAGCGCGCCTATGACGAGCTCAAAGCCCGCTGTACCCGTGTCGTCGTCGGGGGCGAGTCTATGGGCGGCCTACTCACGCTGCACCTGGCCTCACGCCACCCCGAAGTGGCCGCAGTGTTGCTTTACGCGCCAGCCATGCGCGTCGCCGACCCCGTTGGACGCATCCTGGGGCCGGTCATCTGGCCGTTTTTACGCATGGTCCCCAAAGGCCCCCTGGACCCCACCATCGTAGCCGATACGCGCTGGAAAGGTTACGAAGTCAACCCGGTTCACGCCCTGGCCGAAATGCTGGCCCTGCAACGCGCCACCTGGCCGCGCGTCAAAGCCGTCACCCAACCCCTGTTGCTGGTGCAGGGGCGCCACGACCACGCCGTGGATACCCGCGCCAATGAAAGGTTGTTCCAGCGCGTCGGCTCCACCCTGAAAGAATTCCACTGGATGGAGCATTCAACACATTGCGTGATGCTGGATCAGGAACTGGAAGCGGTTCAGGCGGTCACCCTGGCATTTCTGAAACGCTGCGGCCTGTAAAGCCCGCCGTTCGAGGAACCCAAGCCGAAGCTCCCCGCGGAAGCCCCCTGCCCCCCGCACGCGGGCCAGCCCCCCTGCCCCCCGCACGCGGGGGGAATAATGGCTGGCTCCCGCCCCGCCTGCGGGGAGGGTTGGGGAAGGGCTACTCCCGCCCCGCCTGCGGGGAGGGCCGGGGAAGGGCTACTCCC
>DAOTZR010000063.1:0-1717 GCA_034434315.1 Anaerolineae bacterium | reverse complement strand
GCTGTCAGAGCGACGGTGGATTGGCGCTTCACGACCGCAGATGCCCGAACCAGGCTCCAGCGGCTATATCCGCAATAATCCCTGTGGTCAAGTACTAGTTTGCAAGTTCCTGTCAAGCAAGCAAATCAGAGCTATCTGGACGACGGAAGCAATTTGCTACCCTATAAGCCAAAAAGTTCAGGTACATTAACATCCTGTCCATAGCAAATGATAGAGAGCGCAGCGACACCCCGCTCCCACATTCAGATGCTGGGTCACATACCGCCTGGAATCTGCTCCCCACCCATTGCAGAAGAACGGCGCTGCCCCCTCCGCAACCCCACTTTACAACTTTTTAACCCATCCTATAATTACCCTGCCCGGTTAAAATCGTTTCACATCATTCCGACTGGAGGAGTCTATGCGCGTTTCACGATGGTACCGAGGTGTTGCTTTAGTTCTCCTGATGGCCCTGTTGCTGGTAGCCTGCACCCCCAAGCCCACCACCCCGGCGGGCGATGATCTGGTATCCAAGGCCAAAGCCGAGGGCATGTTGACCGTGATTGCCCTGCCGCATGACTGGTGCAATTATGGCGAGGCCATTGAAACTTTCAAGGCGAAATATGGCATTCAGGTCAATGAGCTGAATCCCGACGCCGGCTCGGCGGACGAAATCGAGGCCATCAAGGCCAACAAGGACAACAAAGGCCCGCAGGCGCCGGACGTCATTGACGTGGGCTTTGGGTTTGGCCCGCAGCTTGTCGAGGAAGGCCTGGTGATGCCCTACAAAGTCTCCACCTGGGACACGATTCCCGCTGATGTCAAGCATCCCGATGGGTATTGGTACGGGGACTACTACGGCGTCATGGCCTTTGAGGTAAACAAGGACGTGATCCAAAACGTGCCTCAGGATTGGGCGGACTTGCTCAAGCCGGAGTACAAGGGCCAGATCGCCCTGGCTGGTGATCCGCGCGCTTCGGCCCAGGCGCAGATGAGCGTGTACGCCGCGGCCCTGGCCAACGGCGGGTCGCTGGACAACGTCGAACCCGGCCTGGAGTTCTTCAAGAAGCTCAACGAGATGGGCAACTTCGTCCCCGTGATTGCCAAGCAGGCCACGGTTGCCAAGGGCGAGACCCCCGTCATCATGCGCTGGGACTACAATGCCCTGGCCGATAAAGAGGCTCTGGCGGGCAATCCCGAAATCGAGGTCGTCATTCCCAAGACCGGCGTGATCGCCGGCGTGTACATCCAGGCCATCTCCGCCTACGCGCCCCATCCTAACGCCGCCAAGTTGTGGATGGAGTTCCTCTACTCCGACGAAGGTCAGCTCATCTGGCTCAAGGGTGGCTGCCATCCGATCCGCTACAACGATCTGGCGGCGCGCGGCGTCATCCCCGATGAGGTTGCGGCCAAACTGCCGCCGGCTGATGCCTACGCCAAGGCCGTCTTCCCGTCCATCGAACAGATCAACAATGCCAAGAAGGTCATTGCCGAAAAGTGGATGGACGTTGTTGGTGCCGATGTCAAATAAGCCCCTTCTGCCCAACCGTTCAGCGTGGGACGCGCGTCAGGCGCGTCCCACAGTCCCTTCCGCCTGGCGCAACTGGCTGGGCGTGTTGCCGTTCTTGCTTTTTGCAGCGCTCTTCATCGCTCTTCCTTCGATGTACTTGCTTGTCGGCGCCTTCCGTGATAACGCCGGGCATGTCACGCTGAAGAACTTTGCCGACCTCTTCACCCC
>DAOTZR010000062.1:0-15592 GCA_034434315.1 Anaerolineae bacterium | reverse complement strand
CCCCAGGAACAACTCACGTACGGGGCCGCCGTAGCTTCCCATCAGGATAAGGTCACACTTCTCACTTTGAGCCGTTTCAATCAGGGCGGGCGTGGTGGCGCCGGTAAAAATACGCATCTGGCTTTGTAGTCCGTACTGGTTCAGATAGGCCTGGGCGTTTTGGACGCGCTTTTCGGCCAGGGCCAGTTCCGATGCCACACTGACGACCGTCAGCTGACATTGCCAGCGCAGGGCGATGTAGGCCGCCATGAAGAGCGCCTCGCGCGCGTTGGGACTGTCATCATAGGCCAACAAGGCGTGCTGGAAAGCGGTCGTCGCCTGGGGCGGAACGGCCAGGATGGGGCGAGCACAGTTCTGGACAATGGTGCGGAAGCCGGATCGCAGCCGCTCCAGGATCTGCCCGCCGGGTGGATAGCTCACGCTGAGGACAACCAGGTCCATCCAGCGCGAGCGCAGGCAGACCTGCCGGGGAACTTCTCCAAAATCAAACGCGAAATAACCACTGATGCCGGCTTCGGCGCATAGTCGCTCAAAAGTTTCGCGTACGGCCTGGCGTTCAGGCGTGCTGGTATCTGTATCGGGGGGCAGAATGTGCAGGCCATAGATGCGCGCCTGCTCCCGTTGGGCCAGGGCCAGGGCGGCCCGCAGTGCGACCCAGCCCGCCTCTTCACCGTTCAGGGCGATCATGATTTCCTGGAAGAGCACGTCGGTTTGCTCTTTGCGCCCGATCAGGCGGCGCCACTCTCCTGGCGGGGCGCTGGTCAGGTCCGCCTCGCTGGCCGAAACCAACCCGGCCGCAACGGCGGAGAGGTCTACTTCCCAGCCCAAATCTTCCTTAATGCGGGCATGGTTTTCGGCGACCCAGAGGTACAGGTCCAACGGCGTGCGCTGAGGGTGTTCTTTGAGAATGCTGCGCCGTTGAATCAGTTCCCATACGGGGAGGTACACCGTATCATACCAATGGGCCGCGGCTTCCTCAAAGCTGATGTCCCGTTGCTGTTCCAGGCCCATAAAGTAGCGATGGACTTCGATGTGATGGAGCAGGATGTCGTATTGTCCCGGTTCGCTTACGCGCAAATCGGCCTGGAGGCGGGTCTGGTCCAGCCTGGTTTTCTTCAGGAACTCCCGCAATTCCGCCTGGATAATCAGATCGCGGATGTCGGTTTCCGGTGTGATGACAAAGTCGGTGGGGATTTCGGTAACGTAAGCCTGGATGTTGGTCGCCCCCATTTGTTTGGCCACCGACACGCGATGATGGCCGTCGCGCACGAAGTAGACCTCGCCCACTTTGTACACATCAATAGGGGGAACCCCGGTCATGCTGTTCATGGCCAGTTCAACGCGCGCCCAGCGCTCCTCGTCTTCGTCGGTCAGGGGCAGAAAGTCGCGTGTGAAATCGCGATAACGTCCCACACTGCCGATGATGTGGTCTATGGGAACATCCTGCAATCCACGCGGGATGCCACCGGTAAGCTTCAGGGTCTTTTGGACCTCTTCGTAAGAGAGCAGGTCACGCCTTTGCTTTCCCAGACGAGCCCAAAGGGCCTGCAGGTTCGCTTTGCGCCGTGCATCGCGGAAATCGCTGATGGCCTGTGTGTAATTCAACATGGCTTATCCGGCTCCCGTGAGCAATTCTTCCCAGGCTTTGAAGGCGCGCCGTAAGTGCGGGATGACGATGGAGCCGCCGACGATAAGGGCGACGGCCAGGGCTTCTTCCAGTTCTTCCGTTGTCACACCCAGAGCATGGCACTGGCCCAGGTGGTATTTGATGCAGTCATCGCAGCGCAGCACGGTGGAGGCAACCAGGCCGAGAAGCTCCTTGGTCTTGGCGGGTAAGGCCCCGTCCTGATACACCTGCGTATCCAGGGCGTAAAAGCGTTTAATCGAAAGGCCCGCATAGCGCATCACCAGTTCGTTGAGCGCCAAGCGTTCTTCCTGAAAGGCTTTCATCGTGCTATCCATGCAATTCCTCCTACTGTTCGGTAATCACAACGGTATACAGACGGTCCCCCGGCGTGGGATCCGCGGGGTCATGTGGGCTGATTTGCAGCACAACGTCCAGGCCGTCAACCACATAGCCGAAAACGGTGTGGCAGGATACGTTCGCCTGACCACAGGGCTTGGGGTTATTGTTCTCGTCGTAACCATCCAGCCAGGGGGTAGGACCGAAGGTGATGAAAAACTGGCTCCCATTGGTGTTGGGACCGGCGTTGGCCATGGAGAGGGTGCCGGCGCGATCGTGGCGAAGCTGCGGCGTCAGTTCATCGGCGAAGCTGTAACCAGGGCCGCCTCGACCGGTCCCGGTCGGATCGCCACCCTGGGCCATGAAGTCGGTAATCACGCGATGAAAGGTCGTGTTGTCGTAGTAGCCGGCCTGGGCCAGGTACACAAAATTATTGACCGTATTGGGAGCCAGAGCGGCCTCCAACCGCGCGGTAAATTGACCTTTTTCGGTGACAAAAGTAGCGTAATAAGTCCGTGCCGGATTGATGATGAAAGGCGGCGGAGCGGCGAACATGCCGTTGCGCTGCACCGGGTCGGCAGGCATATTCACCTGGCCCGGATCAAGAGGCGGTTGTATGGGCGTCTTTTGCGTCGAAGCGGACTGGGACGTGGGTTGGGGTGTGCCATAGACCAGGGGCACGTTGAGCGCGGGCAGATTGGCCTGGCTCGCTCCCGGACCGACCAGGAACCAGAAAAGCAGCCCTAAGCCTATGAGTAGGAGGATAAAACCGCCCGCCCAGGTCCAGGCGCGCTGGATTCCGTCGGCAGTTTCGGGTTGGATGGTGCTCTTAGTCTGAGTTTTCGCCATAATCACCTCGTATGATTGGAAACGCTATACGTAAATACCTTGCCTGGCGCTAATACGAACGCGCGCACCGCATGGTATCTGAAGGCTATTGTACTAGGGCTAAAGAATGCGTCAAGATGCGGCAGGCTTTTGGGGCGTACCCGGCGATCTGCGTCCGGTTCTATTTCGCGTAGCCATAAAAATTGCAACTTTTCGGTAACACCGCGCCAACCGGGAAGCGTCGGGGCGCGGGTCGACTGCCCGGTGCGCAGCGCCCCAAGCGCCGTTTTTCAATCGCAATACCTGCGCCGACCGCCAGCGTTGATGCCCGGATGCTCTCAAATCGGCGATGAGGGCAAACTTAAACCGCTCCCTTTGCTTGATGGAAATTTCGAGTACAATCAAGCCTGGTATTGCCTTACAAGGAGGTGGACACGGCATGCTAAAACGTTTGGGATTGGGGTTGATTATCCTGGGGATGATGGTGGGGTGCACTGGGCCGGCCGCAACGGATGAACCCTCTGCTACGCCATCCGCATCCCTTGAACCAGAGGAGACTATCGTGACAACAGCCAGTGGATTACAGTACATAGAAATTCAAGCGGGCACCGGCCCCTATCCCCAGAAAGGGGATGTCGTGGCGGTGCATTACGTGGGGACCCTCACAGATGGTACGGAATTCGATAGTTCCTACCGTCGCGGTGAACCCTTTGTCTTCCCCCTCGGTATGGGGCGCGTCATTAAAGGCTGGGATGAGGGGATTGCCATGTTGCGTGTCGGCGGTAAGGCGCGCCTGATTATCCCCCCTGAGCTGGCCTATGGCAATCGCAGCGTCGGTGGCGTCATTCCCCCCAATTCCACCTTGATTTTCGATGTGGAGCTGGTGGAAATTCTGCCCAAGGCTCCCGAAAAGCCCACCCAGGTCGCCGAAAGTGACTACACCGTCACGGCTACCGGCCTCAAGTATTACGATTTCGTGGTCGGCACGGGGGTGCAGCCCCGCACCGGTCAGACCGTCGTGGTTCACTACACGGGCTGGCTCACCGATGGGACCAAATTCGATAGTTCCCTGGACCGGGGTCAGCCTTTCAGCTTCGTTCTCGGCGCCGGCCAGGTGATCCCCGGTTGGGACGAGGGCCTGGCTACCATGCACGTCGGGGGAAAGCGCCAACTGGTGCTCCCGCCGAAGCTGGCCTATGGCAGCCGCGGTGCTGGCGGCGTGATCCCGCCCAATGCCACCCTGATTTTTGAGGTGGAATTGCTCGACGTGAAGTGATCGGAAAGGAGCTGCTATGATTTATGTGATTGTTGGGGGCGGGGTGGCCGGCATCACCGCCGCACAGGAACTGGCTAAAACCAACGTCGGTCAGGTTATAGTCTTTTCCGCGGAACCGCACGCTTACTACTATCGCCCGCGTCTTACCGAGTATCTGGCCGGCGAAATAGACCTGGCCCAATTGATTCGCCGCCCTCAGAGCTGGTACCTGGAGCGTGGCGTGGATGTGCAGTTAAACTCGGCGGTGACCGCTTTGGACCCGGCCCGCAAGCGCGTGACCCTGCAGGATGGCCGGGAAGTGGCTTATGATCGCTTACTCCTGGCTACGGGCTGTCAGCCGATTCAGTTGCCCATCCCCGGACGGGAAAAACAGGGGGTTTTCGTGATGCGCACCCTGGAGGACGCGCAGGCTATCCTGGATTATGCCGCGCGTGTCGAGCGCGCCGTGGTCATCGGCGGTGGCTTGCTGGGCCTGGAAACCGCCCGCGCCTTGCGCGTCCGCGGCCTGGATGTGACCGTGCTGGAATATTTCCCACGCCTGCTGCCGCGGCAACTGGATCCGGAAGGCGCGCAGATACTCAAGACCCTTATCGAAATGCAGGGCCTGCATGTCGCTCTGAGCGCAGATACCCAGGAAATTTACGGCGATACCACCGTGAGTGGCTTGCGGCTCAAAGATGGCCGGGACTTTCCGGCGCAGATGGTGGTGATGGCCGCTGGCGTCCGTTCGGATGTGGCCCTGGCTCAGCAGGCCGGCCTGGCCGTCGAACGGGGCGTCGTCGTCAATGCTCAGATGCAGACCTCGGCCCCGGATGTGTTTGCCGCCGGTGATGTGGCCGCTTTCCGCGGGCGTACCTGGGCCATCGCGCCGGTCGCCCTGGCCCAGGCCAAAGTCGCAGCGGCAGTGATGAGCGGACAATCCGCCGCCTATGAGGAGATTGTCCCTTCAACGACGCTCAAGATTATGGGCATTGCCCTCACTTCAAGCGGGCTGGTTTGTCCCGCCCCGGAAGAAGGCCTGGTCGAATTACGCCGTGCCGATCCCATCGCCCTCACCTACAAAAAACTGGTCCTTAAGGCGGATGGAGAACTCGTCGGTGCCATTATCCTGGGGGATAAAGCCCTGGCGCAAAAAACCGAGGACCTGCTCAATCGCCATGCGCGGCTCACGCTGGAAGAAACCGCCCATTGGATCGCCTGACCCCCCTGTGCAGCCCCAATCCCTGGGGATTGGGGCTGCTTTCACTCAAATCGCCCCCCACAGCTCCTCTTCTTCCAGGAGCATGGGGCGTGCCTCCATCAGCCTGCGCCAGGCGGCCCGCGCCGTCGTCAAGTCCGTCTCCACAAACTGTACTGCCTGTCCCGGCAGGCATTGCGCCAGCAAGGGCAGGTCGGCGCGGATGACGGTGGCAATCTTGGGATACCCGCCGGTCGTCTGATGGTCCGCCAGCATCACCACCGGCTGGCCATCCGGCAGCACCTGCACGCTTCCCGCCACCACCCCATCGGAAATGATCTCCTTCGCTCCTGCGTGAGCGATCGCCGGACCTTGCAGGCGCGCACCCATGCGGTCGCTCTGCGGACTGAGGCTATAACGCGCACTGTAAAACGTCGCCCGCCCGGCGGGGGTAAAAGCCTCGACCTGAGGACCGGGTAGCGCACGCAGTGCCGGCTCGGAGTTGTAGCCGGGACGGTCCTGGCTGGGCCAGGTCCAGGTCACGTCGAGCACCGGGGCCGGCACGACCGGCAACACATCCCCCGATCGGAGCGCCCGGCCTTCCAGGCCGCCGAATTGCCCCGGCAGGTAGGTGCTCTGGGAGCCTAGAAACGGAGGGAGCGCCAGGCCGCCGCGAACAGCCAGGTACGCGCGCAGGCCGCTGCGGCGCGTGCCAAAATGCAGTTCCTCCCCTGCGCGCAGGGTAAAGCTTTGGTAACAGAGGATGGGGTACCGCCCATTGCGCCACACATCAAAAACAGCCCCGCATACAGCCAACGTGAGAGGACGCAGCGCGCGTAAAACCGGTCCGGCCAGGGTGATTTCCAGCCCGGCGGCGGTGGATGCGTTGCCCACCAGCAGATTGGCGGCGCGCAGCGCAAACCAATCCACCGGACCTGAAGGCGGGATGCCGTAACGCGCCCAGCCGTAGCGCCCCCCATCCTGGACCGTGGTCAGAGCCCCGCCTTCGAGCACCTCCAGCCCTGGGACGCTCATCCTACCCCCTCCTACACCGGTACGAAGCGCACGCGATCCCCGGCCTGGATCAGAAAAGGCTCGGCGCGCTGCGGATCGAATAAAACCAGGGGCGTGCGTCCAATCAACCGCCAGCCGCCCGGTGTAGGTAGAGCATACAGGCCCGTCTGAGCACCGGCGATGCCCACACTCCCCGCCGTTACGCGTGTCCGTGGGCTGGTCAGGCGCGGCGTCGCCAGTTCGGGCGGCAATCCCAAAAGATACGTAAACCCTGGGGCAAAGCCCAACATGGCTACCTGATAGGTGACCGCGCTGTGACGCTGGATCACTTCGTGCGGGGAAAGCCGGCAGTGTGCGGCCACATCCTCCAGATCAGGTCCATCTTCTCCGCCGTAATGGACCGGCACCTCAATCAGCCGTCCTTCAGATCGGGATGGTGTTTGTTCAAGCTGAGCGAGCAGGGCGCTGAGCGTGGTTTCCAGGGCGCCGGTATCCTGCAGGGGGTCGAAGCGCACCAGCAAGCTCCGATACGTGGGGACCGTTTCCACCAGTCCAACGGGCGCGACTGCGCGCAGCAGGCGATCCAGAGCATGGACGCGCGCGTTCAAATCCACGTCCAGCCGGTCTCCCAACTCGATGCTCCAGGCGTCTTCGCTGACGGGGATCCAGCGGGGATAGGTCATAGCGGGGCGGCGACGCGGACTCCGGCCGCATCCAAAGCCGAACGGACGCGCTGGGCCAACTGGGCCGCGCCGGGCGTGTCTCCATGAATGCACAGGGTGTCAATGGACAGAGGGACCCTATCCCCAGAGACAGTAAAAGCTTCCCCGGCTGCAGCCAGGTGCACGGCGCGCCGGACCACGTCTTCGGGGTTGTGGATGACCGCACCCGGCTCCCCACGCGGCACCAGACTGCCGTCGGGCCGATAGGCACGGTCGGCGAAGCCCTCGCGCAGCACGCGCAACCCCAAAGCCTGTGCCGCGCTTTCCAACGCCGAGTTGGGCAGGGTCATCACCCGCAATCCGGGCTGGAAGTCGTAGACCGCCTGGGCGAAAGCTTGAGCCAGCGCTGCATCACGCGCCAGTTGATTGTACATCGCACCGTGGGCTTTGACGTGCCGCAGTGCGCCTCCGTACGCCTGGACAAAGGCCGCCAGCGCGCCAACCTGATACAGCGTGAAGCTGTAGACTTCATCCAGCGTCAAGCGCATCTCGCGCCGGCCAAAGCCCTGCAGGTCCGGATAACCGGGATGGGCGCCCAGGGCCAGGCCGGCCTGGGCCGCCGCCTGCACCGTATGCCGCATCACGAGTGGATCGCCGGCATGCAAGCCGCAGGCGATGTTAGCCGAGGTAATCCAACGGAAAAGGGCGCTATCCTCCCCAAGCTGATAGCGCCCGAAACTTTCGCCGACGTCGCTGTTGAGGTCAATTGTCAGGTCCGTCATTTCGCGTAGCCATAAAATTGAAGAGGGTCAATCCAGGTGCCGGCGGATCCAGGTAACCACATCCTGCAGGGCCTGTTCCCGGCCCACCTCGTTGAAGCACTCATGATAATAGCCGGGATACTCGCGGTACATCTTATCCTGGGCGCTGCAAGCTTCAAAGAAGGCATGGGTGCCTTCGGGCAGGCAGATAGCGTCCGCACCGCCCTGGATCAGCAACACGGACAGCGTGGGGGACCACTGGCCGGCGTTCGCCAGGACGAAGCGCGCCGCCTTCCGCATCCCGTACCCCAAAGCCGGCGTGGCCAGCTTATGCACCAGCGGATCTTCCACGTAGGCTTTGACCACATCGGGATTGCGCGACAGCAGCGCAGGATTGAGTTGGGTCTCCACCGCCTTGTGGGGCGCGAGGCGTGCCAGGAGCGGAAGCAGCACCTGGAGCACGAAGGACACCCCGGTGGTTTTGAGGGCCGGCGCTGAGGCAATGACCCCACGCAGCAAGTCTTTGTAATTCAGCGCGTAGCTCAACACAATCAAACCGCCCATGCTGTGCCCCAGCAAGAACAGGGGCGCCGGTCCCAGACCTTGGCTGAGATCGAGCAGGAACTGCCGGGTATCTTCGCGGTAATTGCACCAGGTCTGGATATCGCCGCGGGGCCCATCGGAGCGTCCATGGCCGCGCAAATCGAAGCTGTGGACCGCCAGACCCTGGGGTGTGAACCATTCCGCCAGTCCTGCATACCGGCCACTGTGCTCCCCAATCCCGTGAACTACGGCGACATGGGCCAGCGTTTTTCCTTCGGGCCACCAGCTTTGGCGGAACAAGCGCAGCCCATCGTGACCGTAAAACACACCCTCTTCATGCTTCATGCTTCGATTCCTCCGATGTTTTGCGGGATTGTTGCTGTAAACGCGACTTATACTTCAGCCAGGTGCGCCAGACCGACTCATCTTCCTCATGGACCGTGACCTGACGCAGGAAGGGGAAGTCCTGCGGCGTCACAGCGATCTTGGCGATAGGGCGGACGGGTTTGGGGCAAATCCACTCATCGTAGCGGACCACGCTGGAAGAGACGGGGGTAAAAGCCGGGCGGGGCAGGATGTAAACCATGCCGACTCGCCAGGGCTTAAGCGTGTAGAGAGCCTCATTGAGTGAAAAGTAATAGTAGCGTCGCTCTTGCGCGCGGGTGATTTTGACCACGAACGCCCCGCTACGCACCGTCCCGGTGTAGAGCTCCTGATCCAGGATGGCGTTAAAAATCGGCCAGATGCCATCGCCGGTAGCGAGTACACCGCGCAGCCGCTGCCCGCTCAGATCGTTTTGCTCGCGGGGTTCGATCACGCTAATGCCGGGCTGATTCGATCCGAACAGCACTACGTCCTGCTGCGTGACCAGATAGCGCAGGAACTCATGGCGCGGATAGGGCAGGGTGTAATCAATCGGCTGGTCGAGTCCCAGGCTAAAAGCTTTCAGGAAGAGGGCATCGAAAGCGCGGCGGCGTTCCTCATTGGGGGCCCAGGTCGGTTCGGGCAGGAACAAGGCACGCAGCACGACTGTCGCCAGGGCGGCCACAACCTCATCCAGGCCTTCCTTCAACTTGCTTTTTTGGGGATCACGCGCATTCATCGAGCACCTCCCGGACGGCCTGCAAAGTCCTTTCGATATCGGCATCGCTGATCCAATGGTGGGTTACTGCGCGCAGGCGATAGGTATCGCGCGCCAGCAGGAGAATCCCGCGCGCCTTCAGGGCTTCGGTCAAGGTGATGGCGTTCACGCGCAGCGTGGGGTCCAGTTGGAAGTAGACGATATTCGTCGGTGCGGGAGCGACGGTGATGCCGGGCAGCGCCGCCAATCCTTCGGCGAGGCGCCGGGCACGGCGATGATCGTCATGCAAGCGTTGGGGCATGGTTTCCAGTGCTACAATTCCCGCGGCAGCCAACACCCCCACCTGGCGCATCCCCCCGCCGAGGACCTTGCGCATGCGGCGCACTTCGGCGATAAAAGCTGCGGAACCGCAAATGAGAGACCCGACGGGGGCGCTCAACCCTTTGGACAGGCAGAAGGTAAGGCTATCCGCCGGTCGAGCCAGCTCGCGCACATCTACTTCCAGGGCAGCCGCGGCGTTGAAGATGCGTGCCCCGTCAATATGGAGCTTTAAACCGTGCCGATGAGCGATGTCGGCCACCGCCTGGGTATAGGCTGGGGGTAGCGGAGCGCCGCCGCACAAATTGTGAGTATTTTCCAGGCAAATCAGGCGCGTGCGAGGAAAATGCACGTTATCGGGGCGGATAGCCGCTTCGATGGCGTGCAGGTCCAGCGTGCCGTCAGGCTGGTTCGGCAGCGTATGAGGAACAATCCCGCCCAGAGCCGCGATGCCGCCCTGCTCATAGACAAACGTGTGGCTTTGATCGCCCAGGATGACCTCATCGCCGCGTCCACAATGGGCCAGAATGGCGGCCAGATTACCCATGGTCCCGCTAGGGACGAACAGCGCGGCTTCTTTGCCCATGCGCTCGGCCGCCATCTCTTGCAGGCGGTTGACCGTGGGGTCGTCACCGAAAACATCGTCTCCTACTTCGGCGCGCGCCATAGCGGCGCGCATTTCAGGTGTGGGTTGTGTTACCGTATCGCTGCGTAGATCAATCACCCTTGCCTCCAGTGTGTTCCTGGCACAGGAATGTCCATGCACATGATAATTTAATTATATACCAATCTGCGAATTGAAAAATTTTATTTCCCCGGCAAAGCAAATCAGCACATAGGTACGTGGGTGTCCCGTCCACATAAGGTGCGCGGGCGTCCCTTTTCACCACAACAGGCTAATGCCGCTGTGACGCAGGATTATGAACGTTAAAAATTTAATTGGGTAATGGCTGGGTAGTCAAATGGGAGAGGGGAGAGCAAGCCCGGCGCTGATGCGGTGATTGCAATCACCTCGTTGGGCCTGCGCCGCCCAAGAAACCGGCGTGCTGTGCCCCAGGGGGACTGGATGGCTTCGGCCTCCGGTTGCCCGTCACGCGACGCCGTGCCTTGTTACCCGATTAAATTTTAAAACTTCATTATCCCGCACCACAGGATACAAAATTTGTCTTTTCGTCAAAGCCGGGTAGAATGGCCCTCACTAAACACGCCTGTCTGGATGGAGCTACCGATGGGAAAGACCTATGGTGATTTACAAAAAGATTTGCGAAACCGGCGCGAACAGTTACTGGCGCATCTGGCCGATTTGAACAGCAGTATGCAGAGCGAACCGGTAGGCTACAGCACGCACATGGCCGATGTGGGAAGCGAGGTTTTTGACCAGGCCCGTGACGTTTCCCTTAAGCGCAGCCTGCTCCGCACCCTGGAGGACGTTGAGCACGCCCTGGCTAAATTTGAAGACGGCACGTACGGTATCTGTGAGATGTGCGGTTCGATTATTGACCTGCCGCGCCTGGAAGTGGTGCCGGAAGCCCGGCTATGCGTCACCTGCCAGGCCCGCAGCGAGGGGCGCCGATGAGCCAACGCTTTTCACCGCGCTGGCTGATGTGGGCCGCGGCGGCCTTGATGCTGTTGACCGATCAGCTTACCAAGGCCTGGGTTGCAACCAATCTTCCTCCCAACCAGTCGGTGGATCTCATCCCCTGGCTGCGTCCTGTGGCGTCGTTTACCTATGTGACCAATCGCGGCGTGGCCTTTGGCCTGCTGCCCCAACTGGGCGACGTGTTTACCATTTTTGGCATTCTGGTGATCGGCGCCGTGTTAATTTTCCAGCACAAACTGCAAGGTGAAGGCTGGCCTGTCTACCTGGCCATCGGCCTTCAAATGGGGGGCGCGGCAGGCAATGTGCTCGATCGCCTTCTCCGGGGACAGGTGGTGGATTTCATTGACCTGAACTTCTGGCCGATGCAGCACTGGCCTATTTTTAATGTGGCCGATATGGGCATTGTGGCTGGGGTCATCGTGCTCCTCCTGACCAGTTTTGTAACCGAACGCTCGATGCAATCCGACACTCCTAAAGCCCAAGAAGAACTTATCCATGAAAATCTGGAAGCTTGAAACTGAACAACGCCTGGATCTGGCGCTGGCCGAAGCGTTCCCGCAATTCGACCGCACCACCATCGAGGCCCTGGTGCGCGGGCAGACCGTCCTTGTTAACGGAACGCCGGCGCGGCATCCTGGCCAGCGCCTTCAAGCCGGGGATGAACTGAGCCTGACTTCCGACCTGGAGGCTATCCCTTCGTCTACACCTTCTGAGGCGTCTTCGGATTACCCCCTTTCACCTGTGGAAGTAGTGTATATGGACGAGGCCCTGGTCGTGGTGGACAAACCGGCGGGTATGGATCTGGATCCTTCACCGCGGCACGCCCGTCCGGCGTTGGCTCCGGTCCTGCGCGAGATTTGTCCCGATGCCGAACATGTCGGCGGGGTGGGACGCTACGGCCTGGTCCTGCGTCTGGAGCCGGAGATTTCGGGCCTGGTACTGATCGCCCGTACCGAGGAAGTGTATCGGGCCTTGCAACGTGAAGCGCGCCAGGGACGGGTGCGCCGCATTTACACGGCCCTGGTCGAAGGTGAGCTACGCGGTTCGGGGAGCATCGAAGCGGCCATTGGCCATGCCCGGCATGAGCGGCAGCGCATGCTTGTAGCGCGTCCTGGGCGTGAGGCCGTTACATTGTACCGTTTACAACGGCATTTTAAAGAAGGCCGTATGCACTATTCCCTGCTCGAAGTGCAACCTGTCGGCTCCCGGCAGCATCAAGTCCGGGTACATCTGGCCTGGTATGGTTTTCCCATCGTGGGGGATCGGCTCTACGGGCGGCGTTCTGCGCTGCTGGAGCACCGGCTTTTCCTGCACCTGAGCGCACTGGAACTGGTTCATCCTCTTACGGGGGAGAAATTGCGTCTGGAATCGCTTCTTCCGGCAGAACTTTATGATGTTGTGCGCTACCTGGCGCGCCCTAAACGCCAGACAGCTTCCTGAATAAAGTATGTTGTCCTGATTTTCAGGGTTGGACGCAAGATTTGTCCTGCGTAAAAGAAACCGTAGCGGTTTTTATCTCAAATGGTTGAGGTACGAGGTATGCGTGAATTGAATATTGCTGTAGTCCAGATGGAACCCCAACTGGGCAAGATGGAATCCAATGTAGCCAAGATGCTGGATTTCATCACCAAAATCGCAACTGCCCAGCCGGTAGATATCATCGTCTTCCCTGAGCTGGCGGCAACAGGCTATGAGGGTGGGGTGCGGTTTGCGCAAATGGCGCAGACGGTTCCCGGTCCGCTGGTCAACATGGTAGGACAGCGTGCCGCGGAATTCGGCGTGCATGTCCTGGTCGGCATGGCGGCGCGGGCGGATGTGGAGACGGTCCTGTACAACAGTGCCGTGCTCATTGGCCCGGACGGCAATGTCGTAGGGGAGTATCGCAAGGTGCATTTGCAAGCCGAAGAACGCATGATTTTCCGCCCCGGCTTTAAGATTGCTCCGTTGGTGACCGAGGTGGGTGTCGTTGGGATTATGCTGGGCTGGGATCTGGCTTTCCCTGAGGTCGCGCGCAGCCTGGTGCTTGATGGCGCTGAGGTGATTCTGGTTCCGGCTGCCTGGGAGCGGCGCCATGTTGCGATGTGGCGCAACCTGTTGGTGACGCGCGCTTACGAAAACGGCGTCTTCATCGCCGCAGCCAACCGCATCGGCGTGGAGCCTTCTTACACTTTTGCTGGACAGAGCGCTATTCTGGAGCCCGCGGGCAACGTCATTGCGGCTCTGGAGGACCCGGAAGCTCAACCTGTGATCACCCCCGAAGGCGAGGTCGTTACGCCGGAACGGCCTGAACCGCAGGAAGGTTATGTGGTGGTACGGGTGGACCTGGATGAAGTCCGGCGGGTACGGGAGACTACGCAAATCATCCAGGCCCGGCAACCTGCCGCTTATCGGGCCCTGGTGCGGAAGTATTAAACCAGCAAGGCGCGTTGGATTCGATTCCAGCGTGCCTTGTCTTTTTGACAAGTTTCATGTTTTGATGTAACCTATGCTCAACTTTTTGATTCCAGGGAGGAGATGATGTCTGAGCAGCGCAAAAAATTGTATGTGCTCCTGGTGGTGCAATTCCTGGCGCTCGTCCTCTACCCGCCGGCCATGTTTGCCAATGCCAGTCAGGTCATTGTTTTGCCCCCGACGATGCTTATCCTGTATGGGTTGGCCCTGTTAGCTCTCAATACGGACATCCTGACGCCCGAATTGGGCCGTTCGGCGCTGGATTTTTTGCAGGGCATTAATGTGGTGGCGCGGATCATGATGTTCTTCCCCAACATTAACCTGGGCCTCTCTTTCATTGCTATTCAGATTGTTGCCATCGGGCTTTCCTGGTATGCTATGACCGAAACCGCTCGACTGCGTCCGAACGAACTTTTGCTCACGTCTAAACGCTGAATGGCTGCTAGCAACAAGCCGGCTCCTGATGTTCAGGAGCCGGCTTGTTTGGGCCGGGAAGGCAAGGGAAAATTAAGCGTTTTCCAGTTCAGGCTGGACGGCGGGGATGCGGATGGTAAAGGTTGTTCCACGTCTTACCTGGCTTTCCACGTGCACACTTCCTCCGTGCGCCTGGACTACTTCCTTAACCAGCGCCAGGCCTAATCCGCTACCTGTTGGGCGGCCTGATGCTGTTGAGGCCTGATAAAAACGCTCAAAAATATGGGCCTGGTCCTCTTCAGCAATGCCTATGCCGGTGTCGCTGACTTTGAAGATGACATCGTTTTTATCATGGGTCAACGTAACGTTGACTGTACCCCCTTCGGGCGTAAATTTGACCGCATTATCGAGCAGGTTCTCCAGCACGCGCCGCAGGTGATCCTTATGTCCATGGACGAGGGGGGTTCCTGCGGTCAGGGTCTGGGTCAGGGTGAGGCGAGCTTCCCGGCACCGCGCTTCAAAGGGGCTCAGGGCCTCGCGCAACACTTCGGTCAGGTCCACATAACCTTTGGGCAAATCAAGACGGGAAGTCTGTAACAGAGCCTCCAGGTCCTCGATGGTCGCATTAAGCTGCCGGGCGCGCCGATGAATGATGAGCAAAGGATAACGTTGCGCCTCGATGATTTCACCCAGGTCGCCACTGTTGAGCATTTCAGCATAACCGGCAATCAGCGCCAGGGTGCCACGCAGCCGGGCAATCAGATTGCGTTCCAGGATTTCCTGCTGGCGCAGATTGAGCCGTTCGCGTTCGCAGGCCTGACGTTGCTGATCCAGGGCTTTCTGGGCCTGGGTTAAGCGGGCTATGGCTTCAGCTTCACTTTGAGGACGGCCCTGAGGACGCGGGCCCAGGGGCATGCGCCGGGCGCGATGGGTGCGCGGCGGTTCAGAAGGTGTGGCGGATGGCGTGGGTGCAGGCTCAGATTCGGGTAGCGCGGCTTCCTGCGGCGCTTGAAATCCATCTGCCTCTTGACCTGAAGCTGTACGATAAAGGGCCAGGCCGCTGGCAATACCCAACAGCGCCAGTCCCAGAGCTACACCCATGCGCCACGGATTCGATAGATGAGTCTGGGGTAAAATGACTAATCCACCTAAAGCGAGCCCCATCAGCCCCAGCCAGCTTTGCCTGCGTTGCATATCAGCCCCCCTGCCTGGATTTCTATATACCTGTTAGTTTAGCACAGATTCATTCAAGAGGGAAGCTTTGAAAAACTTCCGCCATCAACCGTTTCCTTTCAAGGGGAGAGCGGGGGCTTGGGGGGAGAGGGGTAAAACGACCGAAAGCGTAAAATCCTGGCTGACAAAATAGTAGGCAGTTACGCGTTCTTGTAATGGAATTTGTAATGTTTATAGTACTTGACCACAGGGATTATTGCGGATATAGCCGCTGGAGCCTGGTTCGGGCATCTGCGGTCGTGAAGCGCCAATCCACCGTCGCTCTGACAGC
>DAOTZR010000061.1:0-3145 GCA_034434315.1 Anaerolineae bacterium | reverse complement strand
GCGCTGTAGGCTTTGGCCTGGCCCAAAAGTTTGAGCGTGGTCAGTCCTTGCAGGGCGTCCAGGAAGTGGGCAGCCAGGCGGCGCAGGCCGAGGTATTGCCGTCGGGTGAGGACTTCGGCGCTTTTGCCGATGAGGACCATGAACAGAGGGATGAGGGGGGCCGTGAGCGCCATCACAAGGCCCGAAAACCAGTCCTGGGTGAAGACGACGACGACGATGCTCAGGGGGATCAGGGCCGTGATCAGGAGTTGCGGGAGGTACTGGCTGAAGTAGGCATCGAGCGCTTCGATGCCCTCCAGGGCTACGGTGGTCAGTTCGCCGCTGCGTTCGCCTTTGAGGTAGAGCGGCCCCAGGACCTGGAGGTGTTCCCACAGCCGCCGGCGCAGTTCACTTTTGATGCGCACGGCCAGGGTGCGCGCGCTGACTTCGTGCCAGCCGCTCAGGGCTGCCCGCGCCAGGCTAGCCAGCAGCAGGGCGGCCAGCCAGTCCGGGCGGTATTGCCGTTCCAGGAAGGCCGCGTGGACCAGGCGGCTCAGAAACCAGGCCTGCAGAATGGTAGCGAGGCCGGTGAACCAGAGGCTGCCCGCAGTCAGGAACAACCAGCGACGATGCTTTCGGGTCAGGGCGATCAGTCTGCTGTGCATGGCATCAATTCCCCATTGAGCTGGGCGTATTGTCTTGGGCCGGGCGGATTTGTCAAGTAGGGGCGTGGGGTGGGCGACCTTATGGATATTAACAACTTAATCGGGTAACGGCTGGGTAGTCGAGTGGGGGAGAGAGCACGCCCGGCGATGATGCACCTCGTAGCTGGACGGCTTCGGCCTCCGAGAGCAATGGCATAGAGGCCCGTTCCGACCGTCGAGGCCCTTTGAACAGGATAGATCCTGTTCTACTCCTTATGAACAAGATAAATCCTGTGCTACTCCTTTGAACAGGATAAATCCTGCTCTACTCCTTTGAACAGGATAAATCCTGTTCTACTCCTTCACTCCCCTGATTTTCGAGGTTATGGGTGTGGGGTCGCCGGCTCAACCGACTTCTGCCGATGGAGCGCAGGATTATGAACTTCAGGTCGCCCCACTATGGTTGTCCCCTGGCCATCAAGTTGTGGTATAATGAAATCACAAGGGGATGACAGGTTTCGACGGGGAAGGCTGGCTGGACACGGCGAGCCGGGGTGGCTCCGACCCCGTAACCCATGGAGCAACTTATAAGTGCCAATCCTGTAGCATACAACTGGGCAGCGGTTCCGGTTGCGGCCTAGCCGTAACGGAGCCTAAGCTCGCTACCTGACCGCGAGAGGCGGTCACGCCCCTCCGGCATCTCGCCGGCGTGCCGGAGCCAGGCGTGAGAGAGTCGGCGTGCACCCGTGCTGACGCCGATACGCACGGCTAAGGCTATCGGTTAGTCCGGATCGGGCGCGGTCGGCAGCGACCCCCCGGACGAAAGGCTAAGGGCCGACTACGCTCGTAGATGTGGCCAGTCGAATTCTTCGGACGCGGGTTCGATTCCCGCCATCTCCACCTTGCAGGGCCGGGTTCGCCCGGCCCTGCCGTTGTTAAATCCATGGCTGGAGGGTAGTATGGACCCTCAATCTCGTCTGATCGTGGTCACGGGGGAGCGCGGCGCCGGCAAGACGACGCTTTGTCTGCGCTTGAGCACCGCTTTGAAGCAGGCCGGTATCTCCGTCGCCGGTCTGATCACCCGTCCCGCAGGCCCGCAGGCTCTGGAAGCGCTCGACCTGGCCCGCGAGGTGGTTTATCCGCTCACAGTGCCTTTTGACCCTCGCCGTACCGATCGCCCGCCGCTGCATTTTCACTTCGATGAAGAAGCCATGGTAGCCAGCGCTCAGGCCTTTGTGCAGGCCTTCCCTGCGTCGGTTTTCTTCCTGGATGAAATCGGCCCGCTGGAGCTGGTTTATCAGCGGGGCTGGCATTCTTTACTGCCGGCCCTGGCGAAGCTGGCTTATCGCTGGGGTGTTCTGGTGATCCGACCGGAGTTGCTGGCTATGGCTTTACCCCGGTTGCCCGGCGGCCTGTTCACGCTCGTGTATGTGACGCCGGAACAGCGGGAAGCGCTTTTCACGCGCTTGCTTGCTCTGCTCAAGGAGGACGCATGACCTGGCCGATCATCGGGCATACCTGGGCGGTGGAGCGCTTGCAACAGGCCATCGCCGCGGATGCTGTGCCCCAGGCTTTGTTGCTCACCGGTCCAGAAGGGGTGGGGAAGACGACGCTGGCTTTCACCCTGGCCCAGGCTTTGTTATGCCAGGCGCCCGATCCGAACCAACGGCCCTGTGGGGCCTGTCGCGCCTGTCGGCGCACAGCAGCGCGCTCTCATCCCGACTGGCTGGTGGTCGGTTCGGATGAGGAGGTGAAGCCCATCAAGGTAGAAGATGTGCGCGAGTTGGAAAGGGTCCTGCGGTTGCGTCCGGTGGAGGCGCAGCGCAAGGTGGCGACCATCCTGCACTTCGAGCGCGCTACTGAGGCGGCAGCTAACGCGCTGCTCAAAACCCTCGAAGAACCGCCATCCTATGTCCACATCATCCTGCTGGCGCTGGAAGTAGACACTTTGCTCCCCACCATTGTTTCGCGGACTACGGTGCTGGCCTTAAGGCCGGTAGCACGTGATGAGCTGCGCCAGGCCTTGGTGGAGCGCTGGGGGATGGAACCGGCCCAGGCCGATCGCCTGGCGCGCCTTGCGGGAGGCCGGGTGGGTTGGGCCTTGAATCCGGAGCGTCAGGCTCAGGCGCAACAGGCCCTGGAGTTGCTGTTTGAGGCCCTGGAAGCGGACTTGCCGGCGCGTTTCGCGCTGGCCGAAGCTCTGGCGCGGAATGCGGCTGCCCTCCCGGCCATGCTGGAAGTCTGGCGCAGTGCCTGGCGCGATGTTCTGCTGCTGCATCAGGGTCTGGGGGCTTTGAGCTGGAGCGAGCACGTAACGGAGTTGCACGCGCTTGCGGCCCGCATCAACCCGGAAACCAGCCTGCGGGTGTTGCAGGCCCTGGCGCAAACCCTTGCCATTTTGGAAGCTAACGTAAACCCCCAACTGGCCCTGGAAGTGCTGTTGATGGGCCTGCCCGCGCCGGGATAAGCAACGCGGCGGAAGTTTTCCGCCGCGTTGAGAGTCCTTTAGCGCGTGATAACGC
>DAOTZR010000060.1:0-11897 GCA_034434315.1 Anaerolineae bacterium | reverse complement strand
GACCTGGTATTACGAACGACTGGTGCAAGAGTTCCATGTGCCGGCGGAGGAAGCGGCCCGCCGGGCCGGGGCGATGAGCCGCGATAAGAACCGCACGCCGCTGCAGTGGAACGCGGAACCCAACGCCGGCTTTTGTCCGGCGGATGTGGAGCCCTGGCTGCCGGTCCATCCCAACTACGCCCAGGGGGTCAATGTGGCCACGCAGGAGGACGCGCCCGGTTCGCTGTTGAACTTTTACCGTCGCCTGTTGCGGGTACGGCGCGAGCTGCCGGCTCTGGTGGAAGGGGAATACCGCCCCCTGCATCCGCGCGCTCAGGATTATCTGGCATTTTTGCGGTATACTGAAACCCAAAGCGTGCTGGTGGTGCTGAATTACAGTGAGCAGGCCTTCACGCTGAACTTCCGCTTGCCGGGGAAGCGCCGCCTGGTACCACGGTTTTCTACACCTGGCGATCGGACCGAAGCGCAGTCCCTACGCGCGGTAACGCTGGCGCCCTTTGAGGTGCTGATTGGGGTGGTGGACTAACGCCCGTTCAACAGAAAGGAGCCCTATCATGAATAGCAAACAGGGTTTGTGGATTTTGCTGGCCTTGCTGGTTGTGAGTTGCCTGTTGTGTTGCACCTGTGCGCTGGGAACAGGGGCGCTGATTTACATTATGCCTTCACTGGTGCCTACCGACTTCCCCTTGCCCACGTTTGAACCTACGGCTACGCCAGATGCGTCTCAAATCAATCTGGACCCGCCGCCGGCGGAGGCTTACGAGACGTTGGAAACGTTACTTACCACCGACATTCCGGGGGCGGATTTGCACGAGCTAGCCATCCGCTTCCGCGGCGTGCCAGCGGATACACCCCGACAACTGGCGCAGCCGGCGCCGGACTACCCCATTGGCACCGTGCGTGAGTTTAACGTGTCCAATGTGGATACCAACGAACAATTCCAGGTCAAGGCGGTGCTGGCCTATAAGACCGAGCATGTGTACATGTGGGTGGAAGAAGGGGTGAATTACAACAAGAACAAGCTCATCGCCGCCGCCGATCTGTTTGAACGGGTTACCTACCCCACCAATCGCGAGTTTTTCGGCTCCGAATGGACCCCCGGCGTGGATAACGATCCGCATCTGAGCGTGCTGCACACGCGGAACCTGGGCTACAGTGTGGCCGGCTACTTCTCCAGCCCGGATTCTTTCGTGCGCGCGGTGCGCGAGGATTCCAACGAAATGGAAATGTTCTACATCAACCTGGATAACGTGACCATTGGGGATGACTTCTACAACGGCGTTCTGGCGCACGAATTCCAGCACATGATTCACTGGTTCAACGACCACAATGAGGACACCTGGCTCAATGAAGGTTGTTCCGAGCTGGCGATGGAGCTGAACAACCGCCGGGAGGTTGGATCGTACGACGTCGGTGGCAGTGATTATACTTACCTGAGCAACACCGATGTGCAGCTCACGAGCTGGCCGGATCAGAATGAAGAGGATACGATGCCGCACTACGGGGGGGCCTATCTCTTCATGAGCTATTTTCTGGATCGCTTTGGCGAAGAGGCCACACGGACCCTCATCGCCGATCCACGCAACGGGATGGAGAGCGTGGACTACGTGCTCCAGCAACACCTGGGCCTGGACATCACGCACCGCGACCTGTTTGCCGATTGGGCTGCGGCAAACTTGCTTGATGACCCGGCTTTTGCCGATGGACGCTTCGGGTACGTCCAGAGCGACCCGATGCCCGCGGATATCACCGAAAGCTATGAGCTGGATAACCTGCCGCGCGATGAGATCCGCGATGTCGCTCAGTACGGCGTGGACAGCATCGAGCTTAACGGCGAGCAAAGCGTCACCCTCAGCTTTTGGGGGAGCAGCACAACCCACGCCCTGGACACAACCTCGCACAGTGGAAAGTATGTGTGGTGGTCGCACCGCAATGATGAATCGGACATGCGTCTGAGCCGCATCGTGAATTTGCGCAACGCGCAGCAGGCGGAAGTGCGCTTCTGGGCCTGGTACGACATCGAAGAGGATTGGGACTATGCCTACGTGGTGGTCGGCACGGCCCCCGATGGCCGCATCGAAAGCGTCCACGATACGGACATCACCTGGCACGTTCTGGACGATCCAGACCTGAATTGCACCACCAGCAACCCGAACAACAATTCTTTCGGCTGTGGGCTGACCGGTTCGAGTGACGGCTGGGTGGAACTCCGGGCCGACTTGAGCGCTTACGCCGGACAGGACATCGTCCTGGGCTTCGAGATGATCACCGACGCCGCGGTCAATCTGCCCGGTCTGGCCGTGGACGATATCACGATCATCGTAGATGGGAAGACGCTCCTGAGCGACGATGCCGAAAGCGACGCTGCGGGCTGGGTGGCTGAGGGCTTTGTGCGCATTGCCAATGTGTTGCCGCAGGCATGGCTCGTGCAACTCATCACCTTCCCCCAACAGGGCAAGCCGGAAGTGACCCGTTTGCTCATGGGGGAAGCCTATCAGGGTACGTGGAGTATCCCCTTGAGCGCCGACACACCGCGCGCCGTGATTTTGATTTCGGGGCTGACCCCGATCACAACCGAACGCGCGTTCTATCGCTATCAGCTCAGTCTTGAACCATGAAACCAGAAGGACCCATCGGCGTTTTTGACTCCGGCATCGGGGGGCTATCGGTCTGGCGCGAGTTGGTCCGACAGCTTCCCGCCGAGGACACGTTGTACCTGGCGGATCAGGCGCACATCCCCTACGGTCCCCGACCGTTGGAGGAAATCCGGCGCTACGCGGAAGGCATCACCCGTTTTTTGCTGGAGCAAGGGGCCAAACTCATCGTCGTGGCCTGTAACACCGCCTCCGGCGCGGCTCTCACGTACCTGCGCCAGACCTTCCCGGACGTGCCTTTTGTCGGCATGGAGCCGGCGGTTAAGCCCGCAGTGGAACATACCCGGCGCGGTCGGGTTGGAGTCATCGCGACCCCGGCAACCCTGCAAGGCGAATTATTTCGCCGGCTGGTGGCGCGGTACGCCGGCCAGGTTGAGGTGCTGACGCAAACCTGTCCCGGCCTGGTGGAACTGGTGGAAGCAGGGGAACTGCACACGGAACGGACGCGCGCGGCCTTACAGGGCTTCCTGGGACCGATGGTCGCAGCGGGGATTGATCAGCTGGTGCTGGGCTGCACCCATTATCCCTTTCTGAGCGAAGCTATTGCCGAAGTCGTAGGCCCGGACGTGACCTTGATTGATCCGGCGCCGGCGGTGGCGCGGCAGGTAGGACGGGTGCTGGAGGTCCGTGGTCTGCGGCGCAGCAAGGGGGACAGGGGCATGCATCGTTTCTACACCAGCGGGGATCCCCTTTTGCTGGCACAACAGGCCCAACGGCTGGTAGGGTATCCAGGCGAAGTCCAGGCCCTGGTGTGGGACGTGGAGCAGCAGCGGTTACAAATCCGGGCCTGAAAGGGCTGCCATAAAGCGCGGGCGCAGACGCGCGTAGGTCTCATCGAGCCATTCGGGGATCACGCGCGTCTCGCCAATCACGCTCATGTAGTTGGAATCGCCACCCCAACGCGGGACGACATGCAGATGGACATGGTCCGCTACCCCGGCGCCGGCCACGCCGCCTTCGTTAACGCCGATGTTGAAGCCCTGCGGATGGTACTCGTTGCGTAAAACCCGCAAAGCTACCCGCGTCAAGCGCATCAGCTCCAGGGCAGTGTCATCGTCCAGGAGTTCCAGCGAAGGGACATGAACATAGGGGACGACCATCAGGTGTCCGTTGTTGTAGGGATAGCGGTTAAGCAGGACAAAACAGCGTTCGCCCCGATAGAGGATGTGTTCGATCGCATCTTCCTGCCGTTGCTTCCGACAAAACAGGCAGCCGCTTTCCAGTTCTTGCGGCTCCGTACGTCGCAGATAGGCCATACGCCAGGGTGTCCATAGATGTTTCATGCCCCTATTCTAGCGCAAAATGCATGGCTGGCAAACCGGTACCAGGCTGGTAACTGTGCAGCAGTTCCGCACGCGGGCAGCCCCCCTACCCCCCGCACGCGGGGGTAAAAGCTCCCTCCCCGCTTGCGGGGAGGGCTGGGGAGGGGCCAGCGACCAGGCTCCGCGCACGCGGGCAGCCCCCCTATCCCCCGCACGCGGGCAGCCCTCCCTCCCCCCCGCACGCGGGGGGAAGACGCACTTCCCCATACCCAGAAAAAGGCTACAATAACAGGTACCTTAAGCCATCAGCGAAAGGAAAGTAAACATGACTCCAGCAGAATTTTTCAAACTTTTCCTGCTTTTCATCAAAGTCAATTTATTGACCACCTCCGGACCGGCTTCGGTAGGGCTGCTTTACAAAGAAGCGGTAGGAAAGCTGCTCAGTGAAGAAGAATTCATCGAAGCGGTGGGCTTTTCCAGCGCGCTGCCCGGCAGTGATGCTTTGCAACTGGCCATGTTTGTGGGGCATGCAGCGGGTGGTGTTGTCGGCGCCGTGGCCGCGCTGCTCGGCTCGATCCTCCCCCCGACAGTGCTGATGCTCGTCATTGTCACCATCCTGCAGCAGATCCGCGGCGAGGCCTGGATCAGCAACTTTGTCCGCGGGCTGGCTCCGGCGGTCGCTGTTCTGATGGTGCTGGTGGCCTGGGACGTGTTCAAAGGCGAGGGTGGCAACCTGGCTGTATCCGTCGGTATTGCTGTGGCCAGCCTTATCGCCTATCTCCTCAATGTTCCCTCGCCCATCGTCCTGTTCATCGCCGGATTATCCGGCGTGGTGTTGCTGCGATGAGCGCCATCAAGCGCAGGCTGATCATCTGCACCAACGGCACACCGACGGGCCTTGGTGCTGTCAGCTACGGGATAGGGCTGGCTGGACGTCTGCAGCTCAGCGTCAGCCTGCTGGGAATTATCGAAAAGCCGGACCGGGCCACAGCGGTGAACGCGGCCCTGGACGAGGCCCGCGCCAGCCTGGACCAGGCCGGAATCCCCTATCGCGTGCAAAAAGAGGAAGGGCCAGCCTGTGAGGTCATTGTCCGGCACGTCCGGGCCGGACAGGACCTGATTATCCTTGGTCCACTGGGGCGCCCCGGTTGGAAACACTGGCTGCGAGGCCACACGGCGCGGCGCCTGTTACCTATGGTCTCAGCTCCCCTGCTCTATGTACCCCAGGCGCATCCGCGCCTTGAGCGCATCCTGTTGTGTACCGGTGCCTTAAGCCTGGCGTGCAGTGCCGAAAACTGGGCGCTGGCCCTCGCCCGGCAAACCCAGGCGGCCCTGACCATCCTGCACGTTGCCGAAAGTGTTTATTACCACTATCCTACCGCCGAAACCATGCGCACACACTGGCAGAACCTGCTGCAAACGGACATTCCTCAGGCCCGCCATCTGCGGGAGTTGTACGCCAGAGCCCAGGCCCAGGGGCTTCAGGTGACGTTACAGGTACGCCAGGGGACGGTGATTCAAACCATTTTGCGCGAAGCGCGGCAGGGATTCGATCTGCTGGTGATGGGGACGCGTCACAGCGCTACGAGTTTGCGAGTTCAGTACCAACCGGATGTAACCGCGGACGTTATGGAAGCGCTGAACATCCCCACCCTGGCGGTTCAGGCGGGACAAGAACCGGAGGCGTAGCTTCGACTACGCCTCCGGTCAGGTTCAAGCGGGGTTTAGCGGCGGCGGAAGCAGCGCCGACTGAACAGGAGCGTCAGCGCGCCCAGCCCCAGCAGCAGGTAAGGTTGAACTCCAACAGACCGCGCCTGCAACTGAATCAGACTCACCGCGTTAGGCTTGAAGGTCCACTGGTAGTCCTCAACCTCACCATTGGTAACCAGGCCTGTTGGCTGTGCTGTGCTGTTGGTGGTTGTAGGATAGAGCCGGAAGCGAGCGTTAAGGGTTTTATTCGTCGAACCATCGAAGGTGCCGGCAGGGACATCAAAGGTGATGGTGTTAGAGCCATTGGTCACCGCCCGATCCACAAGCACTTTCTCATTGGCATCGTTAAAGTCGCCATCGCCGTTCCAGTCCACCCAGGCGCTCAGGTAACACGTACCGCTACAGCCGCCAACAGTCACAGAAACACCAGCACCATTAGGGCCATTGTTCCATTTACTACTCACAGCTACCCCTTCATCCACGTCACCGTTGGCCATAGTGTTCTCAAGAGCATCGCCTTCCGTCGTTGGCGCCGATCCCAGGTAGACAGCGCCGCTGGGGGGGATACTGTGCCGGGCGCCGTTATCTTCCAGCATTGTGCCATATGACGCCGGCAAGTCGCCGAAGTCCAGAGCCGAAGCAAAACCTAAATCGCGTTGCGCTGTAGTAGAGCCACTCAGATTGGCGTCGTAAGAAAAAGGTGTGGTCAGAGTCAGTCCCTGGACGCTGTAAGCGTTCTTATCGAACACCACGCGGTAGGTCCCATCCGCCAGATTGCCAAAGTTGTAGGTCCCATCAGAAGCCGTGAGCGTCTGCGCGACCAGAACGTCATCGTAACCGCCGCAGCCGCTTACGCAGCGCCACAGATAGACCGGCACGTCGGCATAGCGGATGCTTTCGCCGGGGTCAATATCCCCAATGCCGCCGGATTGTCCGCCACTATCGGCATCGTACCAGGCCGTACCCGTAATGCTATTGGTGCCGAAGAAGCGATAGCCAAAGTCAACGTCAAAGCGATCCGTTGTCGTCATGGAAACGGCCGTGACATGGGGTGTCCCCGTGCCGTCCAGGTCATAGGTCGGCGTTAAACCGCTGGGGAAATCCGGGTCGGTCGTGTCTACGGCGACGTAGTAGGTCGTGTTATTGGAAAGCCCGGCGAAGGTGTAAGTGCCGTTTTCATCGGTGCTCGTGGTTTGCAAAACCGTGCTGCAAGACGCATCCTGGCAGAGCTTGATGGTGACCCCAGCCAGACCGGTCTCTCCGGCATCCTGAGTCCCATCGCCATCCGCGTCTAACCATAAGGTGTCGCCGATCACCCGTGAGGCGGGCTTATAACCGAAATCGGCACCCATATTCTTCTGTCCCAGGGGTAGACCGGGGAAGGACGTTCCATCCGGCGCGGTCGTTCCGCGCAGTTCATACTCATGATCGCATTCAGCGCCACTACAGGGCTGGTTGACCGCATCCGGATCGCCGGTTAAGGTAAAACCTTCCAGAACACCACCGCTGCTGAAGTTGCTCGAAGCAACTTTGACAATGTAGTTCCCGGCGGCCAGGCCGGTGAAGCTGTAGTGTCCCGTGCTATCGGTCGTGGTCGTCGCGATGGCGCCACCATCCGGCACCCCGTCGTTGTTGGCGTCCAGGTAAAGCTCCATCTGCACATTAGCCAGGCCCGGCTCGTTGCTCTGCCATAAGCCATCGCCGTTATTGTCCTGCCAGACCAGATCGCCGATAGCGCTGGAAGTGTAACCAAAGTCAGCGGCCAGGTAGGTCTGGGATGCGCTCAGGGTGACGGGGTGCAGACTGTCGCGCGTACTATCCGGATCGCCGCTTACCGTCAGCCCGGCCAGGGGCTGACCGGCATTGAAGTTGGCATCATCCACCTTGACGATAAACTTCCCCGCCGGGAGGTTGGTGAATTGATAGACGCCGCTGCTGTTGGTAGTCTTTTGGGCCACATAAGGTCCCAGCTCGCCGGTTTCGTAGACCCCATCGCCGTCATCGTTCCAGACATAGAGCTTGACCACGACACTGGCTATACCCGTTTCACCGCTATCTTGAACCCCATTGCCGTTGGCGTCATTCCAGATCGTATCGCCAATGACCCCAAATCCGCGCGGCTGATAGCCAAAATCAGCGGTGTTCACCGAGGCAGAGGTTAATTCATAGGCGGCCTGATGATCCAGAGCCCCCACCGGATCCGCCGTCAGGGTATAGCCTCCAGGAATACTGGCGGTGTTGACCTTGACGATGTAATCCGCGCCATTGCCGGGCAGGTTGGTAAATTGATAGAAGCCGGTGCTATCGGTCGTAGCCGTAGCCAGCAAAGGCTCGCCACTATCGAGGGTGCCATTACCGTTCGTATCCCGATACAGATAAACGATGCCACTGGCCAGGCCCGGTTCTCCCGCATCCTGAGTACCATCGCCATCCCAGTCCACAAACAGTGTATCGCCCAGGGTAAATCCACCTGTGTAGCCGAAATTACCCGCCGCCGTGACACCATTAGCCACCACCGTGACTGGGCCGGTCTTATTATTCAGCGTGCCGTCGGGATCGGCTGATTGGGTCATGCCATTCGGTTGGGTTACCTCCACGTAATAGGACCCTGCGGGCACGTCGCCAAAAGCATAGCGTCCGTTGGCATCGGTGGTTACGGTTTGTAAAACGGTATTGCAAGCGGCATCAGAACAGAGCTTTACCTCTACATTGGCGATGGGGCTTTCGCCATTGTCCCAGGTGCCGTCAGCGTCAAGGTCGTGCCAGACGTAGCCCACAACTGCACCCTGATTCGGGGTGGTCCCACCATCCTTGTAGCCAAAGCTGACTACTGTGATCGCCTCACCGGCCGTATCAATGGCATTAAAGGTGCTCAGATTAGCTGTTGGTGAATTGAACTGGCTATCCCCGCCCGCTCCACCAGCGCCGTTCCCGGCGGCTGTGGTTTCGACACTGTTGGTGGTAAAGTTTGGCGGTAAAGTGGCTGTGTCCACAATCACATTATAGTAGCCCAAGGGCAATCCCGTAAAGCTGTAAGCGCCGTTGGCATCGGTCGTGAGCGTCCTCACCGTTTGCCAGGTTCCGCCATTGCTGCTGTCAGTACAAGGTTTGTTGGTAGCTGAAGCCGGATAGAGGGGCAATCCGCTGGCATCTGCGCAGACTTGCAGGGTCACCTTCACGCCGGGGATAAACGTATCCCCGGAGCTGTAGCCTGTGCCGGACTGCCAGGTCCCTGTATTATGGGTATCGGCAAAAACACGCCCGGAGATACTTCCGCCAGCGTTGATGGTGACCTGGGCGGTATCGCTGGCGTTGTTGACGGCGCGTCCACTGGCAAAGGTGGCCCCATTCACGCTCCCGGTATTGATCGTGGGCGTTGAGGTTGTCGCCAGGGCTTTAAACGTGACGGTAATGGAGCGCGTCCCGCCGGCATACAAAGGCCCCAGATTCGACCAGGTCAATGTCCCTGCGCTCGTACTGGTCGGCATAGGTTCAGCCGAGACGAATTGCAGTTTGGTGGAGTCATACGTATCCGTCAGAGGCAGGACCTGAATGGTACTATCCCCGGTAGCGCAGGAGGTGTCGGTCGTGGTAACGTGGAATCCCAGGGCGTCAATGTAAATGTTGCCTGCATCGCCGCCGCCCACCTTACTGGCTTCAATCTTAAGGCTGAGGGCGGCCAGATCGCCCCAATCCCAGGAACCGCCGGGAGCATTAGCGGCAGGGATTTCTGCGCGCAACCAGCCCTTTTTGCCCTCGCCGGGCCCCAGCGCGTTCAACTCTGCTGTAGTGAACGTCTTGCTCCAGGTTCCAACAATTCCGGAAGGGGTGAGCAAAAGCTGATCGTCTACCAGTCTCTTATCAAAGTAAGCATTAACCAGAATTTCAACTTTAGAAATGCTGCTGGTACGCCCGGCGCTACTATAACTTGAACCGGTAAGTTCCCTGTTGCTCCCGGTAGAAAAATTCCCTACAGCATAGAGCATGTCCGGCGCGCCTATAGCATACGTTGGATTAGCAAAGTCTTTAGGACTGGCAGCGGTCGTCGCATTTCCAGCCCAGACGTCATACACACAAAAGCCATTTGGCGAGCCATCTCCAGGGCGGGTATTAATCAGATCAATACGATACCTGACCGTTCCATCCGTCACCGCCGGATTCGGTGAGAGCAGGAACTTATCCACCCTCAAAGTGGGGCCAAACCCAAAGTCGGCGGCTGTATAAGTTTGCCCGGCAGTCAGGGTGACCGCGTAAACACCCGGTGTAGTGGTCGAATACCCCGTCGGCAGGTCAGTATCGCTGGTATCCACTTTGACGATGTACTTTCCAGCAGGCAGGTTAGTGAAGTTGTAGTTGGCACTGGCCGCCGTCGTGGATGTCGTACTGACCAGGACATCCGCTGCATCGAGCTGGCCATCGCCGTTTTTGTCGAAATAGAGCCAGACGGTCACATTGGCAATGCTGCTTTCACTCGCCTGCTGATTGGCATCCCCATTGGTGTCAGCCCAGACGCGATCGCCAATCGAAGCTGTTCCACTGACCAGGGTGTTCGTGCAGGCCTCGTCAAAAGCGGCGGCATCCCCGAAGCGCCCATAGGCACAGTTTTCCACAAGCGGCGTTCCGCCCCCGCTGACAAAGCCGGAGGGTATCTGAGCCTGGAAAGTAGCTGTTCCAGACGAAGTATTGGTCCCGCTGGCGGGCTTTTTGGGCAGAGGCTCGTTCAGCGCCCAGCGGATAACAACCTGGGCATCAGGGGCCGTGCTGCGCACGGTACCCGGATCGGTTGTGCTCCAGGTCTTACCGCTATCCGTGGAATAGTAGATGGTGTAAGTCCCACCGTAATTCAGGGTCATCGAAGCACTGCCGCCGACATAATCCAGGCCGCTCGGAACCCGGTCTTCGATGGTCAGTGGAGCGTAAACTCCACCGCTGGAAAGGGTCAGGCCCGCGGTTGATGTTGTGCTTTCATTGCGGAAGGGGATATTGTACGTGATGGTTGTAGCTTCAGCCGCTGAGGCCGGCCCATTCTTTTCCACCACCACTTCCGGCTCATACGTCATCAAGGATGGAATCCCGGTGCCGTAGTCACCGTTGAACTTTTCGTTATCACGCCCCGAGGCAACTTCCTGATAAGGAGAAATGGGGATGGTGCAGGCGCCCCCCAGAGCGAGGAACTCATAATACACTTCGCCCACCACGTCCGTATTATCCGGCGGGATGTTGGTGAAATAGAGGCTGTTGTTAATGGGGATAATCAAATCGGGATTCCCCGCACTCCGCGTCACCGTTAAGACGCCGGTCACCCCGACGAGCCGGAAACAGTTGGGATCATAGGAAGGATTCCCAAAAGGCTGGAGCCAGGCATTGTAATCGGGAACGCCATCGCCGTCGTTATCGAACCCTTTGTTGATGTTCCCCAAACGGTACAGGATGCCATTGGTAGTGATGGTTTGACCAGGATAAACGGTGCTGGTATCCGTATTAAACCACTGGCCTCCAGGATTGCCGTTAGGCTTAATTTTATTGGCCATCGCGCTGATCTCGTTGCGCATGGTCATCGTATGGGTCTTGTGGTCAATCAAAGCTCCGCTCCCATCCATAGCCCATACGTCAAAGTCCAACGATAAATCGTCATCAGGCGCAACGGAGGTACCCCAGGTAGGAATCGTAGCACCATTCGATTTGGCTGTTCCTAAAAGCGGGTACCGGAAAGACCAGTACTGGTACCGGCATTCGCCAGGAGCCAGCGTCCCCATAAAGCGCACCGCATCCGCAGTACCCCCTAGATGGGTAAACTTATAGGTCCCCTGGAAGATGCCCGGATCAGTCTTGGAGGGATATTGACCGGGCGTACCTTTCTGGGTACCGCTCCCGGTGTAATCGCCAATGTACGCCGTGACATTTGTGGCGTTGGTATCGCCCGCGTTGCAAATCTTCCCAATGACTGTTGCTACCTGCGGCGAAAAAGTAGAAGGCGACAGAGCATTGGAGTCCACAACCAGATTAGGGGCGGCGATAATTTCCACCGTAAGATTGGCTGCTCCCCTGACCGGAAGCGGTGTTACTATGGCGTTCAGGAATCCCAAGACCATAGCCAGCGTTAAAATGATAGATACATGTTTCTGTTTCATAAAACACCTCCTGAAACCAATATACAACCAAACCTGTAGAAAGTTAACTCTTCTTTCGTGCAAATCGAAAGGCCCTATAACGAATTTTCTGCCAGGCGTTGGTAGAGCGATGTCGGGAGCCCCAGGTAGGTCAGGATGCG
>DAOTZR010000059.1:0-1930 GCA_034434315.1 Anaerolineae bacterium | reverse complement strand
CTCCTGGTTTGGGCCTATAATGTGCTACAAGCCCAATTTTGACGCAACCAGGAGATTCTTGCCACCCATGTCCGAACTCACGTCCGAAGCTCAGGCTTTGAGAATTGCATATCTTAGATTTCCGGGTTATACTGTAATTATACTCGTTACGCCTTTTGAGTAAGACACTCTAACATTCTTCCAGACCAGAGATGAGTCAAGAAACGGCACAAGGTAAGCGTGAACGCTGATCTGAAACATTATATCGAAAAGCTGTACGAAAAAATCGAGGATGAAGACCTGCGCCGGCGGCGGTTGCTCGATGCACTGCTGTTGGGGAGTCTGATCATAACGCTTGTCGTTCTTCTCCTTGTTTTTTGGTTCGACCGGCGGGGGCTGACCGGACCAGAACCCCCTACAACGATTTATCTGGCCGGCAGTTTGTACCTGATCGGGGGAACGTTGCTCTATGCCCTGAACCGACGGTTACCTTCCCGCTGGAGCGGCATTATTTTCGTGGGACTGATTAGCGGAGTTGTCCTCCCCCTGGAGAATGTCAGGTATCTGATCGAGGGACGCAGCACGTATTTGTGGATGTTGCCGATCATCCTCTCCAGCGTGCTGATTCGCTCCTGGGCTGGTTTTGTCACCGCGACGCTGATCAGCGTAATCTACGCCTGGCTCCAGGTGCGGATCGTCCAGGAACCGGTCCCCAATCCGGCTATCCTGGCGAGTTTCTACTTTATCGCTTTCACCATGTGGCTGGCGACAAGCAGCCTGGAGCGCGCGTTACATGAGCTGATTCGCATCAACCGCGAGCTGGATCAACGTGTCGCTGAGCGGACTCAGGCGTTGCAGGCCTTAAATCAGGAGCTGGTACACCGCAATGAAGACCTGGAAGCTTTTGCTCATACCGTCGCTCACGACCTGAAGGGGCCCCTCAGCTCGCTGCTGGGCTTTAGCGAGGCCCTGCAGGATAACCTCAATTCCATGACCCAGGAAACCCTCATCAACTACTTGAGTCTGATTGGACGCAGCGCCCGCAAACTCACCAACATTGTGGATGAGCTGCTTTTGCTTTCCAGCTTCAGCAAAGTTGAGGTGCTCTCCCGACCTGTAGCCATGAGTCCTGTCATCGGGGCCGCGCTGGAACGCTTACGCGATAGCATCCAGCAACGCCGGGTCGAGTTCACCATTCAAAGCACCTGGCCCCTGGCTTACGGATACGCCCCCTGGTTGGAAGAAGTATGGGTCAACTACATCAGCAACGCCATCAAATACGGTGTGGATCCGCCGCATATTACCCTGGGTGCCGAACGCCATACTGACGGCATGATCCGTTTCTGGGTCAAGGATAACGGCCCCGGCCTTACCGAAGAACAGCAACGCCGCCTGTTCGTGCCCTTCAGCCGCCTGAGTAATATGCGGGTCCAGGGGTATGGATTGGGGCTCTCCATAACTCGACGGATTGTCGAGCGTCTTGGGGGGCGGGTAGGCGTAGAAAGTACACCCGGCAAAGGCGCTACATTTTATTTTACCCTGCCCGCCGCGCCGGAGGAGGATGAACCCACGTCCACGGTCAGATCAGGTCAACGGGATCAGGTGACGCCGGGTTTGTAAAGCTTTGAAGCGGAGATTGTGAGGCGTGTTCCTCCGGGCCTACAATCCCCCGGCACGCGTTACACCGACTGTGGCAGCCCCGCCGTCAGCGCTTCGCGGATGCGCGTGCGCACGCCCGCCTCGTCCAGGGTGACGCGCGCCAGGCCCTCGGCGATGGCCGCCAGAGCGGTGGCGACGGCGACCTCGTACACGGTTTCAGGCTCGTCCAGGGTGGGAAGGATGTGGTCCTCGCGCAGGCCGCGCCGATGGGCACAGCGCGCCAGGGCCTGGGCGGCTGCTACCGCCATGGTATCGCTGATGGTCCGGGCGTGCACATCCAGCACGCCGCGGA
>DAOTZR010000058.1:0-2785 GCA_034434315.1 Anaerolineae bacterium | reverse complement strand
GACCATCTCCGCGCCCTGTCGGGCGGAGTTTAAGGTGCCGCTTAGTCCCGATGAAATGTGAATGGAAAGGATGTCCGGGTCCTCGGCGGCCAGTTTACGATACAATTCGGCAAAATCCCCCGGCGATGGAAGTGAAGTGGTGGGCAAGTCGGGGCTCTCCTGGATGAGGCGATAAAACTTTTCCGCCGTAATGTCCTCACCACTCCGATAAGTCTTACCCTCCAGAGTCAGGAACAAAGGAACGTAGTGAATTTTCAGTCCCTTGAGTTGTTCCCGCGTCAGATCTGTCCCCCGATCAGTTACGATTAACATTATCTCCTCCTTACGTTTTTTCAATACGCCTGAATGTAATGCCTCTCATCGTTCGGACCTGGCCGGTCTTACAGATGGAGAAACAATTGGAACAAGGCCAATCAGTCTGTTATCTGGGTTTGGTCAGGCCTGCGGAAAACATACCCGCGCCCGAAGTCCGTGTTCGTCGTGCCGTTCAATAACCAGGTCACCGCCAAGCTGAGCGCTGAAATTTTGGGCCATGACCAGACGCAAGGACGGCGAAGTCAGTTGCGGAGGCTGCCCTGGTCCGGCGATGACAAAGCAGATGCGCGTTTTTCCCGCTTCGGATTTCTGTTCAGCGCGCAGGAGAACTTCGCCGGTTTCCTGCTTGCCGGCGGCCATGTAGAGCAGGCAGAGCAAGACCCACCGCAAACGGGATGCATCCAGGTTAAACTTACCCAGGTCTCCCACGCTCTGGATGGTGAAGCTGAGGCCAGGACGCCCGACCAGGCTTTGGGCTGTGGCCCATACGTCGGCAATCAGCGCCGTGACTTCGAAAGGCTCATGCCAGAGGCCCGTTTTTTCAGCGTCGAGCTTGGCCGTCTGGAAGATGTCGTTGATCATGGTGAGCAGGTTTTGACCGCCCTCGTAGATGGAGGTCAGATCCTGTTCCTGGAATTCAGTGATCGGGCCATCTATGCCTTTTAAGATGACTTTGGAAAAGCCGATGACCGAGTTGATGGGCGTTTTTAAATCGTGCCCCATGTGGCTCATGGCTTCCATGTTGAAGCGAGCCGCAAGACGTGCCCGCTCTTTGTAAAAGCCAGCGCCGATTTCGGCCAGGACAGACGCCAGGCGCGGCAGTAACGCAAGGCCAGAGGCAACGCTTTGTGACGCCAGGGACTCACCCAGAGTTTTTTGCAAAGCCACCCAGTCTTCCGGTTGAGCGTCGGGGAAGTGAGCCAGATCGCTTCCAGCGGCTTGTGCGTTCCCGGCATCCCAGGTCGCGCCGGTCAGGAGAGGCAGGACACGCTCCCACCAAAGCGCAAATTTTGCGCGCAGCTCTTCCAAATTTGGAGGCGCAGCGTGACGTTCCAGCCAATCCCGCGCCATTTTGTCCACCACAACGGCATGATCCAACTCCAGAGCCGGCCCCATCGTATCTTCAGCATCTGCGGTCATAGTCTTGTCCTGTCTGAACGGTCAAAGGATGATTCATACATTTGCGGCCAGGTGCAGCAAAGCCTGAACCGGGTCGGGCCCCAGATTCACCGAAATGACGCGGCGCTGAACCTCGCGCAGCGCCAGGTAGTCGCCCTGGGCCTGAGCCCGAATCAACACGCCAAAGCTCATCCGTGCGCTCGTGGTCCCTGCTTCATCGGAGATAGGAGCATCTTCACGCTCTTCGGCTGTGAACTGAATAAACAACCCGCGCCCGGCATCGCCCTTGTGCAGTTGCCCGGTCGAATGCAGGAAGCGCGGACCATAGCCCACGGTCACCGCACAACGGGTACGCAGGAGCAGACGCTGGCGCAGAGCCTGGAGGGCCGCATCAGCCTGCGGCGAAGGCGTGATGTAGGCCTGCAAAGCGATGTAATCGCCCGCCTGGGCCTGTTGCAGGAAATGCCGGATGGCCTCCGGATCCGGCGTGAGTTGCTCGATGGCAGGCAAAGCGCCTTTGTCCAGATATTCGGCCACCATCTGCCGTGCCAGGCGCTTGGCGGCTTCGACGTCAGGCTGATCGAAAGGATTCACATCCAGGACGTAGCCGGCGATGGCCGTAGCCATGCTCCACAGGAAGAACTGTCCGCCCAGGTCGTACAGGTCGCGCAGCTCCAGGCGCACAACCGGATGGCCCGCAGCGATGAGCGCCTGGACCTGCTCCAGCCGTTCGGCTTCGCCCGTAAAGCGTACATCCACAAACAGCCGATCGGTACCGTACATTTCAGGTGAGAGCAACGGCTCTCCAACAACTGGCAGAATGCCCTTTCCGGCCTTGCCGGTACTTTCGGCCACCAGTTGTTCAATCCAGTCTCCCAGGGGCAACAGCAGATCGGGCAACAGCAAGGTGAGTTTGTCACGCCCGGCCAGGGCCAGGGCGCCCATCACACTGCCCAGCCAGGCGGCGGGATGATCGCCAGCGGGCACATCCGGGCCGCAAGCCTGCGCCATCGCCTCAGCCTGGTCCAAAAGCCGGGTCAGGTCCAATCCCACCAGGGCGGCCGGCACCATACCAAAGCAGGAAAGCACCGAGTAGCGCCCGCCAATGTTGGGGTCATTGAGGAAAATGCGCCGGAACTGGAGGTCGCGGGCCAGTTGCTCCAACCCACTGCCAGGGTCCGTAATGGCGATGAAATGCTGCCCAACCCGTTCATCACCTGCGTCTGCCGCTGGGGGTAGAAGTACTGGGCCACCTTGCGCATGATGCGCACGATCTCGCGCTGCCAGGGTTCGAGCAGCGGGGCGTTCTTTTCGATGAAGTACAGCAGGTTCTCCTGCGGCTCCTCGGGAA
>DAOTZR010000057.1:0-53678 GCA_034434315.1 Anaerolineae bacterium | reverse complement strand
GGCTGGGGAGGGGTTGGCAGGCTGGTGGGTGTGTGAGGAAGTGTGCTCGGCCTTTCCCACCCAGACCACAGGAAGGCCCCGCCTTTTCCAGCTCCTTAAACCAATTGAAGCCTTGCACGATCCATGGCAGCACAAGCCCCGGACTTTAACACAGTTGCATTCTTACCCAAGAATAGCTATAATCTATATAACCTTTGTGATAAGGGTTCCATCCAGGAAAGGACGGGGAAGATGGAAACACAACACAGGCAATCTAACCGCCGCACACGGATTTACCTTGACGCCATTACTGAGGTTATCGGGCAGCATGGGTTGCATGCCGTGCTGCGTCTGGCGAATCTGGAGGCCTGGATTGCCAATCCGCCCGACTACAATGACGCCCTGGAAGTAAGCCTGGACGATTTCTCGCGCATGAACCAGGTCCTGGAAGAGATGTACGGTCCGCGCGGCGGACGGGCTCTAGCGCTCCGCGCCGGACGTGCGGCTTTTAACGCCGCCATCGAACAATTGGGGAGCGCCTTGGGCCTGGCCGGTGTAGCGTTCAAGCTCTTGCCCCCGCGCCCCCGGATTAAAACCCTTTTGGAAGCCATCATCAAGGGCATGAGCAAACAGAGCACGGTACGCACGTACCTCACCGAAGAAAACGGGGTGCTACTCTATCATGTTGCCCCCTGCCCGGCGTGCTGGGGCCGGAAGCATGAGGCCCAGCCTGTCTGTCACAGCACGTTGGGCTTCCTGCAGCAGGCTTTGGAATGGGCCGAGCTGGAGGATTATTTTGAGGTCACCGAGACGAGCTGTGCAGCCGTCGGGGAGACCCAGACCACAGAATGTGTGTTTGCTCTGAGGAAGCTCTGAAAGCTTCCCCTTCCTTACAAAGGCCGGGCCAGCCTGGCAAGGCTGCTCCATGCCATTCAGCCAGGCAGCTCGCTCAGCTTGCGGCTGGCTGTACGACGTAAAGTCATGTTCTATCCTCCCCTATGGTTCCCCCGGCAGGTGTTTATCCCAACCCGGTTTCAGGTCAGTTTGAAGGGATGGATGGAGATGGAGGTATGACCGGATGGGAGACAGGTTGATTTTTGAAGAGCAACTGGATTTGTACTTGCGCGCGCGTTTTACGTTGATTGTCCTCAACACGGTAGAAGAGGAGCGGGCACTGCGCATGCTCCAGAACGTCTGCGAACGGCAGAAGCGCCCTGCCCTGACCTGGGACCTGGCCAACGGCTTTCAGCCGCTCAGTGGTTCGTTTTCCTTCCCCCCGGCCATCCGCGACCCGCTCCAGGCCCTGGACTATGTCGAAAAGGCTTCGGATCCCCTGTTGCTGGTGTTGAAGGACTTCCATGAGGTGTGGAACAATGCCCAGGTGAAGCGCAAATTGCGCAGCACAGCTCAGGACCTGCGTTATACCCGGAAATCCCTGCTTGTGCTCACGCCAGCCGGCCAGGTTCCGCTCGAACTGCGCGACGAGGCGGTCCTCACTGAACTGCCCCTGCCTTCAGCCGCCGAACTGGATGCCGCCCTGGGACAGTTACTCCAGACGCCGGGGGTTCGTTCTGATTTGACCCCGCTGGGGCGGGAGAAGCTGGTGCAGGCGGCGTTGGGCCTGACCCTGGCCCAGGCGCAGCGCGCCTTCGCTCGCTGTCTTGTCCGCAATGGGAAGCTGGACGAGCGTGATATTGAGGCGATCACCGAGGAGAAAAAACAGCTCATCCGCAGCCATGAAGCCCTGGAATTCTCCAGCGCGAGCGAAACCCTGGAGGATGTCGGCGGGTTGGGCGTATTGAAGAACTGGCTGCGCCTGCGTGAACGTGCTTTCACGCAAGAGGCCCGTGATTACGGACTGCCAGCGCCCAAGGGCATTGCCCTCATCGGCATCCCTGGCACGGGGAAAAGCCTCACGGCTAAGATGATTGGCGGATTGTGGCGCTTGCCTTTGTTGCGCCTGGATGTCGGCGCGCTTTTCGGCAGTCTGGTGGGCGAGTCGGAGGAGCGCACGCGCCGGGCTTTGCATCTGGCCGAAACCATAGCCCCCTGTGTGGTGTGGATTGATGAGATGGAGAAGGCCCTGGCCCATGGCGGTCTGGATAGCGGCACCAGCACGCGCGTTTTTGGAACCATCCTCACCTGGATGCAGGAAAAAACCGCCCCGTGTTTCGTGGTAGCAACCGCCAACGACATCAGCAGCCTCCCCCCCGAATTGCTACGTCGGGGGCGCTTCGACGAGATCTTCTTCCTCGACCTGCCTACGCAGGAGGAGCGCGAGGAGATTTTCACCGTCCATCTCCGTAAGCGCAAGCGCCTGCCCCAGGACTTCGACCTGCCGCGCCTGGCCCGTCAGGCTGAAGGGTATACCGGAGCGGAAATCGAACAGGCCATCATTGATGCGATGTATAACGGTTTCGGCGAAAACCGCGAGTTTACTACCAACGACATCCTCGAAGCCCTGAGACGCCTGGTGCCGCTGTCCATCTCTCAGCGCGAGCAGGTAGAAGCGCTGCGCGCCTGGCTCCTGGAGGGGCGAGCGCAATCGGCTTCTTTCCGTGAAGTCCGTGAGGCCCAACAGCGCTTCGTGCCATTGCAACTCCAACCGTGATATCCGGCACGCTCATGCCCTGGTTAAAATCCTGGCTCACCTGGAATGCGCTCCCCGCCCTGGCCCCCTGGGTCCAACGCCTGGCCGCCTGGCTTCTGACCCTGGCCGGCAATTCGCTGCCGGTACTGGATGCGTTGGTCGAGGCCCTGGAACATCCCGATCCCCAGGTCCAGGCCCTGGTCCGGGCCAGGTTGCGCCGAATTGATGCGCCCATAAAACGCGATCACATTTGCCAGATCTGGAGTCGGACGCGCGCGCCCCATCTGAGCCAGTTTTTGCGCGAACAGGGCTGGGTCGCGGAAGCTCCGATCCATGTGCGGGTCCTCACGTTCCTCTTCCAGAACAAAGCGCAGGAGCTAGCCGAACGCATAGGAGCAGCCAGCTTACCCGCTCTGTTAGAGGCCTGTGCCGACCCGGATCCCCTGATAGCCGAACGGGCGCGCCGGGCGCTTTTGGGTCTCAAGCGCAAAAAGGCGCTGGAAGCCCTGTGGGACCTGGCGCGCCAAAGTGACCATCCTCTGGCTTTGGAGGCGCTGGCCAACCAGGCGTTCGAACCTGAGGATGAACAGGAACGGGCGCTGTACTGGTTGCTCCAGGAGCGCTGGGAAGCGTACGACGCCCTGGATTTCGACCGGCGCCGACTGCGCGCACTTTACACAACCGCCACTGAACCCCTGCGCGCGCGCATCCGCGAGCGGCTGCGACGAGCCGGACGGACGGATTTCCTGCCCATTCTCACAGGTGGCGAAAACCGGCTCCGGGCTGCGGCCCTCACGCCTGCTGAAACACAGCTGGTGCTGGACATTATGGTCAAGGAAGAGCAATGGCCGGCTTTATGGGAGCTGGTCCCGCAGGTGCATACCGCCTGGAGCGCCTGGGTGATGGAACGCCTGCTGGCTGCAGGCTGGCAACCGTCCGCTGCCGGGGATCAGGACCTGCTGGTCAAACTGGGCGCCCTGGTCCGGGCGGGAGTGCTCGCCGTGCCCGATCAGATCCGCAAGCAGCAGGCCTTGCTGCAACAGATGGCCCTGGTGCGCGCACCGGGCCGCGTGAATGCGGTCGCCTTCGCGCCGCAAAGCCCTCTGCTGGCTGCGGCCATCGGCACCGGGCGGGTCGTGCTGTGGGATTACGTGAAGGCGCAGCGGACGGCCCTGTTCACCCGCTTCCAGCACGCGGTCCATCAGGTCGCCTTCACCCCGACCGAATGGCTGCTGTGCAGCGAACGCGCCCAACGCGCTGACGCGCCCGTCAGCGTGTATCTCAAGCGCCCCGAAGAGACGCGCGCCCTGGGACAGCATCGAGGGCGGGCCAGTGTGGCTGTGGTTGGGGAGGCCTGGGGCGTTTCATCCGGACGCGAGGGCACGTTGCGACTGTGGGAGCTTCCTTCGGGGAGGCTGCTGGGCGAGCGCGAGATGCATGGCTGGGCACACCAGCTCTGCCCGGTCCACGACCAGAGCCTGGTGTTCCTGGGCCATCTGATCACGCACCTGACCTTGCCCAATCTCAAGGAAGTGGGCTGGCGCTTTGCCAATGGTCGGGTGAAAACAGCCACCCTGGCTCAGAAAGACCTGGTGCTGGGTATGCATCAGGGACAGGTGGTCTTGCTGGACCTGGAGAGCATGAGCTCGGCGCCGAAACGCGAGCTGACCCGGCATCCGGCTACCGTGGTGGGATTGGCCGCATTGCCGCGCTACAATCTGTTACTGAGTCTGGATAGCAGCGGCCTGTTGCGCGGGGTCGATCTGGAAAACTGGGCGCCGGTACTGGAGTTGGATGTGCACAGTGGACACGTCACCGGACTGCAGGTTTCAGCCGATGGCGCGTTCATGGCCCTGGGAACCAGCGAAACCTCGTTCGCCCTTTGGGATTTGCGCCTGCTGGAGCTGCCCTATTTGTTCGCCCGGCCCATGGCCCAATTGAATCCCGCCAGTGCCGGCCATCTGCGCTGGCTGGCCGAGCGCCCGACGCTGGACCCGGCCATCCGCCGCGCCCTGGAGTTCACCATCCTGGTGCTGCTGCATCGCGGACGCTATGAAATCGAGTTGGAAGCAGCGCCAGAATTGGTGGTGGGCGAGTTCGACATCGAGCTGGAAGGGTGAGGGCCCATCGGCCCAGCCGGGACATAATCATTCAGGAGGACGTCATGCCATTCTGGTCACGCAAAGCCGAAAAAACGGATCAGGACGCCATGGAGTTGTTGAAACTGAAATCCGAGGTGCAGAGCCTGCGCCTGGCCCTGCAGGAATGCGAGGCCGAAAGGCGTCGCCAGGGCGGGGAGGCCCTCGAGGCTCAGGTTGTGGCACGGGTGGAGGCTTTGTTCCTCGACCTGGGAGCGCCCATAGCGCAACTGATCTTGCAAGGCACGCTCATCGAACAGGGACAGGCTGTTTCGGCGCAGGACCTGTGGCGCATTGTGCAGCGCTTGCTCGCCGTCCTCAAGAGCCACGGGCTGGAAGAAAGCGAGCCCATCGGCATGGCGGTACGCTTCGACCCCACGCTGCACATTCCTGTAGGGCCGCCACTCCGGCCCGGTGAGCGCGCCCAGGTGTGCGTGCCAGGTCTGCGCTATCGCGGACGGGTGATAGCCCGGCCCGGCGTCAGCGCCAGCACGGAGGGAGGAGCCGATGGCAGGCCGGTTGGGCATTGATTTCGGCACCTCCAACACGGTTATCGCCCTGTGGGATGCCCTGGCCGAGGAAGGGAAACCCGTGTTCATCCCCGATTACAGCCATTTTTACCCTCAGGGGGGTGAACAGGTAGCCGTGATCCCCTCGCTCATCCATTACCAGGCGGATGGACGCCGCTGGCTGGGGGCGCAAGTGCTGCAGCAGAACCTGGCCCATGCGCCCGGCACTTTTCGGTGGATGAAGCGGTATATCGCGCAGCGCAGCCCCTATCGCGTCCGCGTAGGTGACCGCGACATCACCCCCTATGAAGCAGCGCAGGACTTTCTCAGCACTGTGCTCCTGTTCGCCCGGCAGGAAACTGGCCAGGATCCTGCCGAAGAAGTGGCTTTCAGCGTTCCGGTGGAAGCTTTTGAGCACTATGAGGACTGGCTGACGCGCATTGCCCAGCAAAACGATATGCCGCGCTTCCGCCTGATTGATGAGCCTTCGGCGGCGGCCCTTGGGTACGGCGCTCCGATTCGCCCAGGCGATGTGTATCTGATTTTCGATTTTGGAGGGGGCACCGTGCACACGGCGGTGGTCTTGATTGAGGAGAACACCAGCGGCCAGCGCTGCCGCGTGTTGGGCAAAGCGGGAGCGGACCTTGGGGGCGCGGTGCTCGACCAATGGCTGTTCATGGATGTCCTGCAGCGCCATCAACGTTCGGATGCTGACGAGTTGGTGCGCCGCGTCAGTACCTGGTTACTGCTGGAGTGCGAGCAGGCCAAAGTCCACCTTTCGCAGCACCCCCAGGCGACCATCAGCGTTGTGGATCCTCAAACCGGAACGGTGCTGGCAGCCGATTACACCCGTGAACAGTTCGAAGCCCTGTTGGAACGTCACGGCGCTTTTACCACCATCGAGCGCACCTTGCGCCGCGCTCTGAACGGCGCTTATGAGCGGGGATACGATGAAGACCACATCAAGGCGATTTTGATGGTGGGAGGCAGCAGTCAGATTCCGGCTGTACAAAGTCTGCTGCAACGCAGTTTTGGCGCGGAGCGGGTCCGGCTGAAACGGCCCCTGGATGCCATTGCCCGTGGGGCAGCGGCCTTTGCTGCCGGCATGGATTTTTACGATCACATTCAACACAGCTACGCCATCCGCTATGTGAATCGCGAAAAGCAGGATTACGACTACTGGACGATTGTTGAGCGCGGCACTCCCTATCCGGCGGAAGCCATAGCGCGGCTCACCGTCAAAGCCTCGTACGATCAACAGATCCAACTGGGCGTTGCACTGTTCGAGGTGAGTGAGACACGGACCCAGGCCGTAGGGGCTTTCGAGCTGGTGTTCGACCCCAGTGGAGCGGCGCGCCTGACGCCCACCAGTGCCGAAGAGCAATACCGCCGCCAGTACTTCTGGATGAATGAACACCAGCCCACCTTCCTGGTAGCTGACCCGCCAGCGCACCAGGGCGAGAAATGTTTTGAAATTGTTTTCAGCATTGATGCCAACAAGCGGCTCTTGCTCACAGCGCGTGATTTGCGCACCGGCAAGCTAGTGTACAAGGATTACCCTGTCATCCGTTTGACCTGAAACCATGCATTTGAGGAGAAGCCATGTCCCATTTCACCCGTTTGAAAATTCGTCTCAAAGATAAAGCCGCGCTCATTGCTGCGTTGGAGCAGATGGGCTACACGGTAAGTGACAGCCCCGGCGCAATCCGTGGTTTTGGAGGGGCCAAACACCGGGTTGACTTTAAGTTTCGTCCCAGCCGCTCAAGTTACGAAATCGGCTTCCAGGCGACGCCGGATGGCTACGAAATCGTCGCCGACTGGTGGGGTGTCCGGGGACTCAAAGCCAACGAGTTTACCCGCCAGCTCACCCAACGGTACGCCACCATCCTGGCCCGGCAGCGTCTGGAAGCGCAGGGATTCACCCTGGCCGGGGAGGAAGTGGACGAGAAGGGCTGCATCCATCTGCGCTTGCGGCGCATGGTCTGAGGAGGAAGCCATGGAGTATCAGGAAATCGAAATCATTATCGCGCCCAATGGCGAAGTCACCATCCAGGTGCACGGCGTCAAGGGCATGGCCTGCCTGGACCTGACCCGCGCATTGGAGGAGGCCCTGGGCAACGAAATTCTGGCGCGCGACATGCTGCCTGCAGCTTATGCGACGGATGAAAGTCTGCCCAACCAGACATGGCTGAAGACGAGCTGAGAATCCACAGTTTCTGGCCGCGGAGTGCGGCCAACGGGCCGGGCCTGCGCGCTGTGCTTTGGGTCCAGGGCTGCACCCTGAACTGCCGGGGATGTTACAATCCGCAAACCCACGCTCCCCAGGGCGGCACGTCCGTGTCGGTGGCAGACCTGACCCGGCAAATCCTGGCTTTGCCTGAGCTCGAAGGTCTCACCATCAGCGGCGGCGAGCCACTCCAACAGGTGCGCCCTTTGCGGCGGTTGCTGGAAGCGGTACGCGCGGCCTCGACGCTGTCGGTCATCCTTTTTACCGGCTACACCCGAACGGAACTGGAGGCCATGCCCGAAGTCCAGGCGCTGCTGGCGCATGTAGATGTCCTGATCTGCGGGCGGTACCTGGCCACGCAGCGCCTGGCACGCGACCTGCGCGGATCGGCCAACAAAGAGGTCTACTTCCTTACATCGCGCTACACACTGGCAGCGCTCAGCAGCGTGCCCGAAGCAGAGGTCATCATCACCCCGGAGGGCGAGGTGGTGCTGAGCGGCATTCACCCGTTGCAGTGGAACGTGGACACGTAGCTTTCAGGCCCTTACCAGTTTACCGGAACGCGCTGAAGCCGGTAGCGTTTATCGTAGAACTGAACGTAGTGATAGCTGCGCCCAAACTCATACAGGCGCCGGGTGACCAGAACGTCCTGTTCGCAGTAGCGGAACACCTCCTCGATGCGCCCGGCGCGCCACCAGCGCACGGCCTGTAAGCCGTCAGCGCTCTTGGTTTCGCCCAGCGTTGCCGTCGCCAGAGCATCCAGGCTCACACGGTAGCCCAACTGCCGGGCGATGATAGCCAACATGTCCACGGTGGGTAGCGTGCTCAGGTCCAGCGGCGTGTAGGCTTTCAAGACCAGGTAATCGAAACCCAGCAGATTGAACCCCACGACGCGGTCGGCCTGTTGCAACTGTGCAATCAGGTCGGCCACATTGGCCTCGGTGAAACGCCGCCAGCTTTCGGTGCGGTCATCGAAAGTGACCGCTACCGAAAGCCTGAGCCGTTCGGGAAAATGGCCCCCTACGTCCTCAAAAATATTTTGCGTCTCCAGATCGAAAAAGACCGGCATGGCCTGTCTCACTCCATCAGCGCTTCGATTTCGTAGGCCGGCTCAGGCTGAGCCTGGCCCTTAATCCATACGGCGGGGAGGGTCCTGGCCCGCACCTTGTCGCGCACCAAATCATAGGTGCGCTGGCAGATAAGCACCTTCCAGGGGCCAGCAAGCTCCTGCAAAGCATGGGCCTTGTTCACCGTGGAGCCAATCGCCGTGTAGTTGACCAGATGCGACGTGCCCAGGTTGCCTACAACGGCCTCACCGGTACTGATACCGATGCCCAGAGGCAGGCGGTACTGGACCGGGAGTTCCGCGTGCATGGCCTGAACGCGCTCGATAATCTTCCAGGCGGCCCGAACGGCGTGCAAAGCATAGTCCTGTTGGGGCAAAGGCGCGTTAAAAAAGGCCATCACGCCGTCCCCAAGGAATTTATCCAGGGTACCCTCTTCCTCCAGGATCACACCGGCGGCACACCCCAGGTGCTGATTCAAGACCCCCATCAAAACCTCTGGAGCAGTTTGGGCACTGAAAGCGGTAAACCCTCGAATATCGGCGAAGAGAATGCTGATGGTATGGCGCTGGCCTCCAGGCTGCACGCTCTGGGGGTGTTTCAGGATGCGCTCCACGACCTGCGGGGCCACGTAATGTTCAAACAGGGTGCGCAACTCGCGCTTCTCACGTTCGCGGCGCTCTTCCAGTTCGTTTAACAGACGCACATTTTCAATGGCGATTGCAGCATAGTCCCCTAGCATCTTTAACAGAAGCCGATCGTGTGAACTGAACGGCTGACGGCTCATTTTATTGCTCATGGTCAGGGCGCCGATAACCTGACCCCGCGATTGCAGGGGAACGCTGACCATCAAATCTGTGTCGTGCAACATCAAGGCCCGACTTTCCAGAGAGCGATACTCATTGTTGGCATAGATGCGATGCGTGGCGACGCGCGGTTCACCCGTCTGGGGATCGAGCAGCACCAGCAGCCCCTCCAGAGCGCCCGTGATGTAGAGCGCGGCGTCCACAATGCGTTCCATCAGTTTTTCGCGCTCGTACAGCGTCGTCACGGATTTGCTCACATGGTACAGCGTGTCCAGCTCTTTCAACCTCTGGGCCAGGTCCCGATTGGTCACCTGCAACTGCTCCATAAGCTGATCGCGTTCACGTTCCAGATGAACCTGATGCAGAACCCGGTCTATGGCCGCAAACAGCTCTTCCGCGGTAAAGGGTTTGGGCACATAGTCCCGCACGCCCAGGCGGAAAACCTCCACGGCCACGGACTCCGAACCATAGGATGTGATAAGGATGACGGGGATCATCACCTGATGCTTTTGCAGGGCTCGCAACACCTCAATCCCATTCAGGCGCGGCATTTCGTAATCCAGCAGAATCAGGTCGGGCCTGAGTTCCAGGGCTTTTTCGACACCCTCCTGCCCATCTACCGCTACGCTGACACGATAGCCCTGTGGCTCCAGCAGGGAATCCTTGATGAAGTCACGAATGTTGGGATTGTCATCCACCACCAGGATATGTACAGGTACTGTAGAATCAGCCATACAACCTCAAAATAATGCCTTAAAATAAACACAACACTACCCCTAAAACCATACCAGGCCCAGGCTGTCCGCCGCTTTAAAAGCGACAGGCGGCCACACATCATGGTTAAAGCCTGCCCTCACAATTATACCCGGGTTGACACAGGCGCAAACCTGGCGTCCGGTGCTGGGCGCCAGGTTTACTTGATCCCCCTGCCTCAGGAGCTTCTGGAGTTGTTTCAGCCCTCTATTTCGCGAATAGCGTCAGCCGGCGCAATATCCGTGTAGATCACCTTCATCAGACCTGGCAGGTAGCGGTCCATAGTGCGTACATTGATGTAGATCAGATTGCGCAACATCGGGAAGGTGGCGTCGCCGCCCTCGACATCCAGGGCCGTTTTATACCGCACCTCGCCATCCGAATAATCAAACTCGAAGTTGCCGATGATCATGCCGTAATTGGCCCGGGTGAGAAACTCCACCACAGCAGCTTGTTTCTCAGCCGGGGCCTTCACCGGGGCAATCGAGTAGAACACAAATTGCTCCATATCCTCACGCGCCTGAGCAAAACAGGCCCATTCCCCGTTTTTTCCGGCAAAGCCGGTGCGGATAAGGGGACGACCTTCTATCTCCTGGTAGGGCCAGTCATCCTGCTTGAAAAACTGAATGAACCCATCGTAAATCCGTCCCATACACTGTTCCTTTCTGCATAGATTAAGGCAGGGGAAGTGTGAAGCAAAAGCGGCTGCCCTGTCCCAGCCGGCTTTCAACCCAAATTGCGCCGTGATGGTGTTGAATGATCTCACGGCAAATCGCCAGGCCCAGGCCACTCCCGCCGCGCCGACTCCCACCCTGCTGGAAACGCTGGAACAGACGGGCCATATCCGCCTCTGGGATACCTGGGCCACTATCGGTCACACACACCAGCACAAGCGGACAAGGCGCTGGTAGCCCGATCTCCACCCCTGGCTGGCGTATGCCCCACGCAGGCACATCGCTTCCAGGCGGCACCAGCCCGGCGGTCAGTGTAATCGCCCCGCGATCCGTAAACTTCAAGGCATTCCCCACCAGGTTCGTGAGGACCTGAATGATGCGATCCGGATCCCCCACCAGGGCAGGTAAATCGGGTGGCACAGTCGTGTGCACTGCAAGATGTTTCTCCAACATCAACGAGCGCAAAGCGGCCAGAGTGGCCGAAACCACCTCCTGTAGCGTGAAAGGTTTGGAAGCCCATTCCAGGCGCCCGGATTCCATGCGGGCCAGATCAAGGGTGTCGTTGACCAGCCGGGTAAGCCGCGCCCCCTCCTGAGCGATAATGTCCAGGTTCTCCGTGATCCGCGCCACGGCTTTCTGCACCTCCGGCCTGTCCTTGGGCAAATGCGGCACAATATGGCGCTGAAATTGCCGCCCAATCAACTGACTGAACCCCAAAATGGAGGTCATAGGCGTGCGCAACTCATGAGAAACCGTGGAGACAAAATCATCCTTCATGCGCGCCATCTCGACATCAGCCGTAATATCATGCAAAACCGTCACGATGGAAAGCGGGTCCGTCCCCGCGAGCACAACGGACGTACCGCGGTACACGCCCCCGGCACACTCATAAGTAGCGCTCACCCTGGATTCCGCAGCCTGTAGCACCTGCTTCAAAGCCTCTTCCAGAGCAGGAGAGGGGAGGACGGCGTTTAAAAGCGTCCCCTTCAAATTCCCGGCATCCCGTCCCACCAGAGCGCAAAAGGCCGGATTCACCAGGACAATCCGCCCCTCCCTATCCGTGACCACCAGGGCATCGGTGATGTGCCGCAAAATCGCGTCAAGGCGGGCATGCTGCTCGCTCAAGGTCTGGTAAGCGCGTTCCAGCTCCCGGGTCCGTGCCTGCACCTGCTCTTCCAGAGAACGGCTGTAACGTTCCAACTCCTGGGCCTGGGCCTGGGTTTGCGCCACAAGTTGCAGCCGGCGGACCACCGTCCCGACCTGATGCCCTACCGTCTCCACCAGAGCAATCTCTTCTGTATTCCAATGGCGCGGTTCGGAAGTCCCGATCAAAAATCCCCCAATTGTCTGGTTCTGTGTCTTAATCGGCACAGTCAGAGAAGAACGGAAACCCAGACGCATCAGGAAAGGCCCGGTATAGGCCCGCAGACCGGTCAGCTCGGTCGTATACCAGTCAGAAACAGTCAGGGGGCTTGTCAGCTCTAACTGTTGCGTATACTGCATAGCCTCATCCACATAGGCTGCGAACTGGGGAAGATTCCGCACCTCATACCGTGTCCCCACCCAGATACCCCCCAGCGACACCTGTAACACGCTCATTACCAGGTCCAGAATCTGCGCCAGCACCTCCGACAGGTCCTGGGCCGCCGCCGCCGAAACAATGATGGCGTTCTGAGCCTCCAGAAAAGCCGCGCGTCTCTGCGTCTGATGCAACAGCCGTGCATTCTCGATGGCGATAGCAGCCTGAGCCGCCAGCATTTCCAGAAGGAGGATATCATCGTTGGTATAAGCGTCAGGCCGGTAACTCTGAGCCGAAAGCACACCCAGGATCCGCTGCTCCAGACGCATGGGCACAAATAACAAAGAGCGCACCGGCTCCTCGCCCACTTGAATAGCCTTAACGCCCAAATTCGATGCATCCTGTTCGCCAATGAGGAGGGCCTGACCGGTTGTGACCACATGCCAGCTCAGGCCCTGCCCGCGGGGAGCCCGCACCCCCGTATACACCTTGCCCCGGTCCACCGCATACACCACCTCAATGGCATCTTCAGCTTCAGTCACCAAGCCCAGGAAGAACGCATCACAAGCCATTAACTGCAAGGTGGCACGATGGATGGCCGCATACAACGAGGGCAGATCGCGTACAGCGCTGATAATCTCCTGCCCCACGGCATGGAGCACAGCGCGCCGTTGTCCGGCCTCCAGCGCCGTCTGGTACAGCCGCGCTTTATCCAAAGCCACGGCAATCTGCGGGGCCAGGGCCTGCAGGCGGCTCTGATAGGAGGGGCGATAAGTTCCCGGTTTCCAACACAAATCCAGCGCTCCCACCACCCGCGCCCCCAGGTGAAGGGGCATCACCAGCCGCATTCCGGCGCCGTCTTCCGTTTCGGGGGTTTTCCAGGGCCGGGCCTCCAGGAGAGCAGCCTGCACCTGCGCATCCCCGCCCTCATCGCCGGTGACGTACAAGCTCACCCGCTCAGGTTGCACCAGGCCGTATACGGCCTGGACAATGGCCTGACGCAGCGGTTCCAGCTCCAACTCCGAAGCCACCAGCAAATTCAAGCGCTGGATAGTCTCCAGCTCCTCACGGCGTTGGCGTTCCTCGCGATACAAGCGAGTATTGTCCAGGGCCAGCGCCACCTGCTCCGCAAAAACGGTGGCCATTTGCGCATGACCGGGCTGAAAAGCCCCTGACAACTGACTTTCAAGCGCGATCAGCCCCCACAGGTCCCCGCGGACCAGCAAGGGGATACCCATCCAGCTCGCCACGCGCTCCCCTGCATGCCCTGGGCGCCAGGAAAGAGCCTCTTCCAGTAGCAACAGCCTGCGCTCCTGCCGGAATTGTTCCAACAAATCCAGATGCGCCAGGCTAAAATCGTCCTCTACCGGACGCATGTCCGGATGGATGGGGGTGAAATAACGCCAGGCTTCCCCATCGCGCATGAGCACCGTAGCATACTCATAAGGCACAACGCGCGCCAGATAACTCAACACCTGAAACAGCAACGTGGGTTCTTCCGCTGCCTGGCCCATCTCCGCGCTCAAACGGCACAACACATCCGCCAGGGAGCGCTGCGCCCGTTCGGCCTCCAGAGCCTGGAGCCGGACCAGCACCGGGACAGCCGCCTGAACCAGGAGCTGAGTATCGGCCAGCGTAACCGCGGGCAAAGCTTCCCCCGCTATAGGGGCCAGGGCCAGCCAGGCGCAGGTTTTCTGTTGATAGTCCAGGGCCAGCGTGGTGGATTCCGAGGCCGGCATCGTGGCGGGCGCCATGTGATAAACGGCATGGAGAGGCCGACCTGTCTCACCATCCAACAAGATCAGTGTGGCCTTAGCCACACCCGGCCAGGTCCCCACATGGTGGGTCATGACTTGAGCGAAATCGAGGGACGTAGAACACTCCAGGAGAGCACGCAGCGCAGACCAGACCCGCTCAGAAGGCAAGTCGGAACGCTCTTGATGTTCACGCTGGTTCGCTAGCATGTCCTGGCTTATTCCTTCAGGCTCAAGACCTCATAAACGATATCCGGTTCCGTGTGGCCCTTAACCAGAATCGGCCCGCGCATCACTGCTTCAACTCGCGACTGCACATGCCGGTAAGCCAGCTCATTCAGGAAAATCTGTCCTGGTCCGGCATGGGATTGGAAGCGATAGGCCAGGTTCACACTATCCCCAATGGCAGTGTAATTGCGGATCTCTGTAGAGCCGATATTGCCCACAACGCTCGCCCCAGACGTAATGCCAATGCCGAAATTCAAGCGATAAGGCGGATCGAGTTGCTCATGCAGGCGCCGAATCGAATCGCGAATGGCAATAGCCGCGCGCACGGCCCGTAACGTATGGTCGGTCTGCTCCAGCGGTGCGTTAAAAATCGCCATCACCGCATCCCCCATGAATTTATCCAGTGTGCCCTCCTCATTCAGGACAGCGTCCGCCGCCAGCGTGAGATAGCGATTAAGGATCTCCACCAGCCGCTCCGGGTCCGTGCGTTCGCTAAAGGCCGTGAAACCGCGAATGTCGGCAAAAAGGACGGTGATCTCGCGGCGGACACCGCCCAGGCGCACCTGGTCTGGATTGGAAAGGAGTTGTTCCACGACACTGGGCACAACATACTGCTTAAAGGTCTTTTCGATCAGTTCAACGCGCTTTTCCAGACGGCGCGTTTCCGTCAAGTCGTCCAGCACGATAGCGATACCGGTGCGCTGGGCATAATTGTCCTTCAATGGACTCAGATGTACCCGCAAATACACCGGCCCCCGTCCGGGGAGTTCGGTGTTCAGTTCTTTCTGGACCACGCGATCCGTAAGCTGAACCTCATGCATCAGAGGAAGCAGCAGTGAGCCGACCATGGGAATAGCATCAGTGCATGACCGCCCCAGAACCTGTGCATCCTCAACGCGCAGAATCTCACGGGCCGCGCGATTGATCGTGGCAATTTCATTGGCGTTATTGGTCGTGATCACACCGCTGGCAATACTGGCGAAGACGTTATCCATGTAGGTCTTCATGGCGGCAATCTCATCACGTTGCTGACGCAAATCAGCAAACAGCCGGGCATTCTCTACGGCGATAGCGGCCTGGGTGGCCAGGGTGGTGAGCAGCTTTTCATCCCCAGCCGTAAAGATCTCCCGCCCCAGACAGCGCCCCAGAAGGACAACTCCCAGAATACGCTCGCGTGTTTTCAGGGGAGCGCAGAGCACGCTGGCGATTTGCGTCTGGGTTGGATGGTCGAACTGCTCCGTGGTGATGATGCGCGGCTTACCATCCTGCAGAATAGCTTGAATGGAACTATCCAACAGACTGAGCGCCTCATCTACCAGGACCTCATCACCAAAACTGGAACGCAGGCCCGGAGCACGCTGGGTTTCCATGAGCAACACTACGCCAAAATCAGCATTGATGATACGCGCAGCTTCATCGCGTACCAGACCAGGGATTTGCTGTGGATCCAGCGATGTATTGATGGTTTCACCAATGTTGTAGAGCAGGTTGATCTCGCGGTAGCGCTCCAGCGTCTCCTGAGCCAGGGAACGATTTTCTAAAGCGATCATCAACAGATTAGATAAACTCTGTAAGGCAAAATAGATCAGCGCGGTCACTTCTGGCATTGCCAACCCGGCGCACTGCACCTGTAAAGTCCCGTAGAGATGCTCTCTATATTTCAAGGGATAGCGTTCCGAGGTCTCCGCGGAGGCAACAGGCTCACCAGCTTCTGCCAGAATGCGCCCATCGTGATCTTCCAGGGCCAGATAGGCCTCGGGCAATACGGCAGAGAGGGCCTGGAGCCATTGCTGGATAGTCCGCCGATTGAGAAGTTTACGCAATGTCAGGGTCGTTTCCATAGGATGTATCCTTCCATGTTTTCAGCTTCAACCAGGTTTTGATTCCCTTGCGTTGACAATGCTCCATCTATGCGCAAGACCTGACTTTTCATGGGGTTTTCACCTCAGCCAGAACACGCTGCAAGGTCTGGATCAGCATCTCGATCGTCACCGGCTTCTTTAAATAGGCCGCAGCTCCCAGAGTTAATGCGGCTTCGCGTTCGTCGGCGATAGTCAACACCACAACCGGGATGGACGATGTGGTCGCATCCGCTTTCAGAAGGCGTAAAAGCTCAAGGCCGGAAATGCCGGGCAGCATGAGATCCAACACAATCGTATCAGGGTGATGTTGACGCACCAGAGTCATGCCCTCAGTCGCGTTAGCGGCAACGAAAACGCGATAGTCCTGCTGTTCCAGTTCCTCACGCAACCACTCGGTGATGGATGAGTCGTCATCCACCACGACGACACAGACCGGACTATCCAGCGAGAGATCGTTGACAACCGAATCGCTATGGGTTCTCAACGGTAAGGCCGATACCAGGGTTTCTCCTGTAGGCAGGGCGACGTAAAACGTAGTCCCCTGTCCCGACTCGCCAGGCTGCAGACCGATGTAGCCATGATAATGCTGCACAATATCCCGTGACAGGGCCAGCCCCAGGCCTGTGCCCTTGGGTTTATTGTGAATGTAGTCCCCCCCTTGCCAGAAACGTTCGAAGATGTAAGGCTGGCTTTCCGGTGGCACACCCGGGCCGGTATCACTCACCTTGACCAGAATCCCGCCACAGGCCGGAGTTACCCAGGTGTCTACGGTTTCACCCGGCTGTAAAGCCCTGGCGCTGACCTTAACCCACCCGCTGGAAGTAAATTTAACGGCGTTGGATATCAGATTATCCAACACCTGACGGATGCGCACAAGATCGGCTTTAATCAGAGGCAGGGCCGGATCAAGCTCAACCAGGAAGCGCAGCCCCTTTCTCTCGGCCAAAGGCCGGAACTCTCGAACGCTCTCTTGAATCAACAGAGTCGGCTCGCACATAGAGTCGTTCCACTCAATCTTGCCGCTATCTATCGCCGCCAGATCCAATACATCGTTGATAAGATGGGTCAGGCGTTCGCTTTCCTGGATGAGAATATCCAGGTTGCGCTCAACCCGTTCAACTGAGCGGTGCACTTTATCCTGATCAGGCAATAAAGGGCGAAGCATCTGCTCAAAAGTCCGTCGGGTGAGTTTGGCAAAGCCCAGGATGGAGGTAAGCGGCGTGCGCAGTTCATGGGAGACGGATGAGATGAAGTTGGCTTTCATGTGCGCCAGCTCCACATCGCGCGTGACATCGTGCAACACCAACACACTGCCCAGCCCGGTTGCGGGTGGTAAAGCCCGTCCCAGAACCTGGTACACGCGCCGATCGGGTGTGAGAATCTGCAACTCATGCACCGAGTCCGGGTCAGACAGGGTTCGCTGTACCAGATCCTGAAGGCCGGCGTTGGGAAGAACCGCATCCAGGGCCATGGGTTCGTCTTTCGTTGCAGTATAAGGAAACACATGACGAAACACGGCATTGGTGATCAACAAACGCCCCTGACGATCGGTAACCACAAGGCCATCGGCGATATTTTCCAAAATAGCTGTGAGCACATCTTGCTTTTGTTTTAACTCCGCCACACGTTCGGCAATCCGCTGCTCCAGGCTTTGATTCAGATCCTTCAACGTCTGTTGCATGGCGAGGATTTTTTGAGCGATCTGATAGATATCCTGGGCCATTTCGACAAAATCGCGATCGGTGCTGCCGGTAACCAGATCCGCCCGCCCCTCCGATAGAAGCACGTCCAGGGTCAGACGCACCTCATCGTGAGCCAGACGAATGGTGGCCAGGATGAGCTGGATAAGAAAAGCGTCCAGTACAAGCACACCTCCGCCCAACGCTACGACCTGAAGCCAATGCCGGGCCAGATCCGGCCTCTGAACAAACAGGGCTGTGAGCATGAGGATGCCGGCCAGGGGCGGTATCAGCAGCCGGGTCATGCGGACATTCAGACTGCCCAGGCGGCGCGGCACAACCGGATAGCCCAGACGACGGAGCTGATACCGGCTCTGACGCAGAGCCGGGAACAGGGCCAATTCGGCAATACTGCTGACGAACATGCCATATAGAATAATCGTCACCCCGCCCCCTAACGCGTACCAGCCCCAGGCCCAGTGGTGAAGCGCGGCATATAGCGTGATGATTCCCGCTACCAACATGGTCAATACAACCGAGATGCGCGTGTGTATGACCGGAAGCAATTCCAGGTCCTGCGTTAGTGTTGACAACATAGCCGGAGACAGATTGTCGCGCAGGAGAACACCATCAAAGCCAGCATTGACACGCCGGCACACAGCATGGCTCAGGGGTGTATGGCCCCATCCACTAACCAGAAGATGAAACAGTAGCAACGGAATGATCAGAACAAGCAAAACCACCAGGAGCTGCTGGAGGTGTTGGGAAGACAAGTCGGTCATAGCCGCCACAAAAGCAAATCCCAACAGCGTGGCGAGCTGAGCGCCGCACACAGCCAACAATGCCAGGGCTACGCTATAGCCCATGCGCTGAGCGGCAGCCGCGAGGAGAGATTTAAACCAGCTCATGCCTGGAATGTTCACGTTCTTTCCTTGCCAATACAATGATTTCCTGGCCTGACCCGCCATGTTTCAGATGGATTGCCTGCCAGTCGCTTCCCGTCTGAAGCTGAGCTTTCAGCCAGGTATGGATCGTTCCAGGTTGTTCCGGTGTCAAAGCCAGTGCGCCTTCATAGGTACTCTGCGCCTGGAAACCACGCAGGTTTAGATAGTTGACCAGCCCACTCAGAGGCATTCCAACAGGCCCATCAGGCCCACCATAAGAGCTGGTGAACAAACGCAGCAAAGTCCGCGCATGTTGAACCAGAAGTTCTTTTTCCACAGGTAGAAGCAGGCATAAGTCCGCACCACGTTCCCGCCCCTGCTTGAGATCGGCCTCGTTGATCGCCAACAGAAGGACGGGAATGCTCACGGTAGCAAGATCGGACTTCAACAACTGCAGGATGTCGCTCGCTGTCAGATCAGGGAGCGGTGAGTACAACACGACCAGCGCAGGCTTCTGCTGTCGGGCCAGCGCCAGACCTTCGCTTCCCCCTGTCGCATGCATAACCAGATAGCCCTGTCCCTGCAATTCGTCCTGCAAATGAGTCATGGCTTCGTCCAACCGACCGATAATAAGCACCAGAGGAACTGTTGGGGATGATGGGGAAATGACACGGGGGCGGCTTTCGGACATGATACTACCTTCCAGACCAACCTGACGTTTACGCCAGGGCAACGCGAAGAAAAAGGTGCTTCCCTCGCCCGGCTGGGACTCCACGCCGATAGTCCCCTGATAATGGGTCACAATCTCATAACAAATAGCCAGACCCAGGCCAGTCCCCTGAGGTTTATCCGTCAGGCCATCGGTTGTAAGCTGCTGGAAGCGTTTAAACAGTCGGTTCTGCAAATCGAGGGCGATGCCTGGTCCACGGTCACTGATGGTGACCAATAAGGCGCCATCTTCGGGGGCCTGCCATCCCTTCCAGGTCTCATACGGTTTCAAACTGGTCAGGCTGACACTGATGGTTTCACCGGCAGGGGAGAACTTGATCGCATTGGAAACCAGGTTCAATAGCACCTGACGCACACGCTCTCGATCGGCGACCAGGGGAGGAAGTGCTTCCTGGATGCGGGTGATGATGTGCAAAGATTTAGATTCAGCTAAAGTACGAAACTCCTGTAACACACTTTCCAACACAGAAGACACCATCAGGGGTTGATCGTTCCATACCATGCGCCCGCTCTCAATCCGCGCCAGATCGAGCACATCCGTGGCCAGGTTATTCAGGCGCTGCGCCTCTTTTTGAATGATATCCAGATTATCCAGAATGCGCTTCAATGCCTCCTGGACACGCGCATTATCCTGAGGGAGATGGGGTTGCAACTCACGCTCAAGTTGTTTGCGAGTTACCCGCGCAAATCCCAGGACGGAGGTCAGGGGGGTTCGCATTTCGTGAGACACGGTCGTAATGAAGTCAGTCTTCAGGCGATCGAGTTCTTTTTCGCGGGTAATATCGCGCAACAGGGTCACCACACCCAGCTCCGGGTCTTCCTCCACCGCAGTAGCGGTTGCTTTGAAGCTGCGCGAGTCGGACAAGACCACTTCACTCACCAGGGTAACCTTGGGATTGCGCCGGGCCTCGTGAATCAGGTATTGCAGTTCCTGCTCTGCGTGGCTTGTACCTAAAGGCCGCCCCACCAACTCATGCAGAGGGCGCTGCAAGATCGTTTCCGCAGCAGGGTTGGCCAAAAGAACGGTGCCATCGGGGGCGGTGACCAACAAACCATCTACGATCGTGTGCAAAGTCACATCTAGCTTACGTTTTTCCTGAGCCAGCATGTTCGCCAGACGGGTTAACTGGCGCGTTTGTTCACTCACATTGGCAAACAGATGGGCGTTTTCCAGGGCCACCGTAATCTGGTGTCCCAAAGCTGTGAACAGTTCCACATCTTCAGGTCTGAACGCATTGAGATGCTGCGTTTCAATGTTGAAGACGCCAATCAACCCCGCCCGGCCTATGAGCGGAATAGCCAGTTCAGAACGCACCTCCGGTAGGCCTTGCACGTACCGCGCATCCCGTTGAACATCGTTGCAGACGATCGGTTGTCCACTATTAGCCGCGGCAACGGTGATTCCTGGGCCATTGAGGGGTAAGCGCAAGATGGATACCTCTTGTGGGTAGCCCAACTGATAGCCAATGTACAACTCTTGAGCGTCGGCATCGAGCAAAAAGATCCCCACATGGGGGTAGGAGAAAGTTCTGGCCACGACCTCAACGATTTTCTCGATTAGAGCGCGCGGTTCAAGGATGGAGGTGATGGTCTGCGAAATCTGCTGCAAAAGGCTCAGACGAGCTGCCTGCATCTGTAGCCGCTCATACAGGCGGGCGTTCTGCAGAGCGACAGCTACCTGATTGGCCAGGGCCGTCAACAAACGCACAGCATTGGTATCGAAACTATCTGCGCCATTGCCGATGAGATGAAATACCCCAATCACGTCCTCACCGACAAACATGGGAATGGCCAGTTCAGAACGAATCGTGGCCTGGTCTTCAGCGTAAGTCTGATGCTGGATTTGACGGGTTGTCACCGCCTGATGGACCAGATCGTGTTCAGGCGTGGTCTCCAGGGACGGCATCATCAAAATGGCAGCTTTTTCGCGTTGCGCCACATAGGAGAGTTCGCCTGTGCGTTCGTCCACCAGATGCAAAGCCACGACCGGATAGGCAAAGGTTTCATGCACAAAATGGACGATTTCATGCAACAACCGGCGAACATCCAAAAGGCCGCTGATCCGCGCCGTGGCATTGAACAATACGGAGAGGTAGCGGGCCTGGTCCTGCATCTGTTGATACAAACGGGCATTATGCACAGCCGTCGCCAGGTGCGCAGCAAACAAAGCAGCTTTACGCGCATCTTCAGGCGTGTAAAAATCAGCTTCGTGTTTGTCTACCGTTAACAGACCAATCCCTTGTCCCTGAACACTGAGCGGAATGCCGATCCAGGAACGGATGGTTTTAGTTCCCTCTACATCTTCACGGCTATGCCCCCAGGCCGGGTGTTTTTGCACATCGGGGATGAGCATGGGCCGCTGGAGCCGGACCGCTTCGTGACTGAGATTGCTTTCATCCGGGGTAAAGGTAGCGCCGAGCACACTTTCGGGATGCTCAAAACCGCGACAAGCAGCAATGGTGAGATTGCCCTCAGGGGTAAGTAACAAAATTGAAGCCGAGTCAAATTTAAGGACCTGTTCCAGAAATTCCAACCCGCGATTGAGCACTTCTTGCAAATCCAGGGTGCTGTTGACCAGTTGGGCCAGCTCTGCCAGGCGTATGGCCACCTGACGTTCGGCCTCGGTCTGGCGATAGAGCTGGGCGTTATGCAGAGCTACAGCCGCCTGAGAGGCGAGCGCCGTAAGCATCCGGACGTCATCCTCGCCAAACGCGCTATAGCGGTCGCTTTCCACATTAAACACCCCAATAACCCGGTCCTCAATGCGCAAAGGGATGGCCAGTTCAGAGCGGGTCGCCGGATCCGTGCGGATAAAATGGGGAGATGCATCCACATTTTGGGCCAGATAAACTTCTCCCGTAGCCGCCGCATAGCCCACAATCCCCTGCCCCAAAGGTATCTTGCGCTCGCGCACTTCAGGATCGAGATAATTGGGGCTGGCAGCTACATAAAGCGACTGCTGGTCTTCATCCAGGAGCAGGATAGAAGTGTTGTAAAACCCAAAATTCGTCTCAACGCTGGTGATGATCTCCTGCAAAATCTGCATGATATCCAGCGTTGAATTCAAACGCTGCGACAAGTTATGCAACACCAGCAATTCTTTTCGCTCCCGGACCATCCGCGCATGTTGTTCTTTGAGGCGCTCCTGGAAGCGATTAAAAGCTCCAACCAGGTCACCTATTTCATCCGAAGAGAGCTGCGGAAGCGGCTGAAAGTCAACCTCGCCCCCACCAGAAAGGTCCAGAAGCCGCCGCGTGAGGTAGGTGATATCCCTGGTGATGTCCTGGGTGACCAGGCGATTCACCACGACCACAAACGCCAGCATCAACAGCGTAAAGCCCCCGAAAATCACCAAAATCCTCTGGAATAGGGGGTACATCAAAGGCGTGATGCGGTAAACAAACCCCACACGCCAGGGTCCTTCACCGCTGCGATAGACCGGCGCAGTCACCGCCGCCCAACGCCCGGCCTCGATATAGGTATCTCCTTTAATAATCAAGGCCCAATCGGCTTGCAGGTCTTCGTAAGCCCGCGGTATTCGGGTTAGCAGATGGCCCTCATCGTCCAGCAGAAACGCATACCCTTCCAGTCCTTGTTGTTCTTCAACGGTGGCAACCCAATCGGCATCTTTCTGCAGGTAAGGAAAGACATGTTGATTGAGAATCTGAAGAATGTTATAGTACTTGTTATACAGGATGACGCGGGCATTCTGGTAAAGCAGCGCGTAACCCACCAGGCTCAAAAAAATGATACTGATCAAGCTCATGAACACCAATGTGAGCAAGAAACGTGTCCCCAACCCAAAGCGCTGGGCTTGCACTTCGTCCTGCACTGCGACTGTCGCCAACAAAACAGGCAGAAGTAACTGGCGCAGCCCAAAATACATCAGCAATGTCAGGACCAGCGAGACCATAATAACCACGCCAGAAATGGGGAGATGGTCACTCAGTCGATAGTGGGAATCTAACAAGGCGGCCACAAAATCCGAGCCCAGGGTGATGATCAGAGTAGACACTATGGGCACGACGACAAAACGTTGGGGGGTAAGCAGAGCAGCCAGGCGTGCCTGACGCAGCATCTCCTGGGACGGGGGTGTCCCGCTCTCGATAGTTCGAGCCAGCGATGCTACCGGATCGAGAGCCCGGTAGATAACCCACGCCAGTACCAGGGGTATGATCGGGCCAAAGAACACAAAGTTGCGCAACATCAGGCGCAAGGTTACTTCGTTTTGGCCGGTCAACATGGAGCTGATCACCATTAACAGCACAATACCCCCTGTAGCAATGGCCACTACAAGGGATATGGCCTTACGGCGCAGATTGATCAGCTCAGTGGTCATACATCATCCAGGCACGGCTAGCCTTCCAGATGCAGAATGTCTACGGCTCGCTCCATGATGAAGTCCGGGTCGAAAGGTTTGGTAATGTATTCATCGGCCCCAACCCGATTGCCCTGTTCCTTATCCACAGCCTGCCCTTTCGCCGTCAACAAAATCACGTAAGTTGACGGATGTTGAGCCTTGATTTGGGCGCAGACCTCATAACCACTTTTCTTCGGCATCATCACATCCAGGAAAATCAAATCCGGTACCTCATCCAGAGCCAACGCCAGGGCTTCTTCTCCATCCCCGGCCGTCAAAATTTCAACACCTTGCTCTTCCAGGTCTTCCAGGGTTTGCGTCAGCAGAGTGCGAATGAAAGTTTCGTCGTCCACGATCATGATCTTGCGATTTTGCATCTCAGTTCCTCCTGAATAAAAAATACTGCATCCAGGCCGCTACGTTTAAGCCCGAACCAATGCTGGCAGCTTCACAGCTTCATCAAAGCAACTTTATCATGCTCTGAAGAGTAGTCAAGTATTTTCAAGGGTTTAACCCAATCGTAACTTGCCTGAAACACCATCGCCATTCCACTTATGGTATGCTTCAGTCAGTAGTTATCCAACCAATGGGGTTGACACTATGCAATGGATTCTAACGACGCCAGATGATTTTTCCCTGGCCCAGATGCTTAAACGCTCGTGGCCTTTTTTGTTGCGTCCCTTTGAAAAAACCGGAAACGCCGAACGCCTGCATCGGATTGAGAGATTAAGCACGGGTACGACGGTAGCTCTGGTCATCCAGCAAATGCCGCGGGAAGTTGCCCTCAGCGTTAATGAACACCTGACCGGAGCGGAAGTTGAGGAGCTGAGTCGAAAAGTGTGGCGCGCCTTGCGTTTGGGTGAAGACCTGAACGCTTTTATTGGTCTGCAACGTCGTATCATGCCCGAAATCATGATTAGCGATGCTCCGCGCTTTCTGCGCGGAACTACCCTGTTCGAGGACCTGGTCAAAGCCTTCATCATCACCCAGTCCCCGCCTGGATGGTATGATTATCGCACGGCCTGGCTGGTGGATCGTATAGGCGATGCCCTGCCGCGTAATCCCACCCTCCATGCCTTCCCCCAGCCAGAACAATTTTTATGGGAACAGCTTCTTATCAAAGGCATGTTCGGCCCAGAGCTGGCGCGCAATCTGCTCCAGCTTGCCGAGCTGTTCCAACGCCATGGACCGGACCTGGAAAGTCAGAATCAATCCCCTTTGCCCGAAACAACCCTGAACACTATCCTGGATTATGTGCCTGACCTGGAGGAAAGCACGCTGGATCTGATCATGTTCTTAACCGGGAATTATCACCATGTCCCGAAATCGCTCATGGCTTATCGCCGCGTCTTTGGCAAATTGCACACCGATCACCTTGTCCCCGACACCCTGGAAACCCTGTTGCACCCATGGCATCCCTGGGAAAATCTGGCCTACTGGTTGGGCGTGGGATTTTCCGGATCCATGAAAGGAATAACCAGCCATGCCAACACCTCCCGCTCCTGACTCGCCGTCCTGGGACGAGCTGATACAGGCTCTACGCGCTGCTATCCAGCAAAGGGCGGATCGTGCGGTCCTGCTGGCGGCGTTGGACCGACTGGAGCAAGTTACGCCATCCCCAAAGCCAGAAGAAATGTGCCGCACCGAACCTGCGTTCCAGCTCCTCTATGCATTGGCGTGCGACGTCAGCCTCAATATGGACTGGAACCATATTCTGGATAAGAGCCTCAAAACCATGGTTCAGTTGACCGGGGCCGAGCGCGGCATAGCTATTACGGTGGATGACAGCGGTACGCTCCACCCCCGACTTATCCATGATACCGCGCCCCTTAGTTCCAAAAGCAAAGGCCTTAGCTTTAGCCAGAGCATTGTCCAGGAAGCTCTGCATCAGGCGCATAGCATCATCACGGTAGATGCGCAAAGCGATCCCCGTTTTTCCGGTCGCGAAAGCGTGATCTGGCAAGGCCTGCATTCGGTCTTATGCATTCCGCTCATCGCTCTGGGACGTCCCTTAGGCGTGATTTATCTGGAACACCACAAGCCGGCGGCTTTTTCCCAGGCGGATCTGCCGACCTTGACCATGGCCGCCGATTGGGTGGCGCTGGTCCTTACCCATGCGGAAAAATATCAGCTTCTCCAACAAAGGCTGAATGCTCGCACCCGCGATCTCCACTTCCTGCTGGAGATGCAACAGGCTTTGGGAGAAGATCACAACTATACGCGGATTCTGGAACAGGGCTTAAGCTGGGCCATACGCGCTGTTGGCGCCGCCAGCGGCGCCCTGGGTCTGCTTGAAGCCAGTGGATTGCGCTGGCGGTCCCAACAGGGTAGTATCGTATGCAGTCTGGAGGCTGCGCAACAGGTCCTGCATCACCAGCGCCCCAGGCTGGAAGCTCAGCAAGTTCTGTTGCCCCTGGTACACACGAATCGTCCCATCGGGGTGCTGGTGCTTCAGGCTGGCGGAGGGGGGTTCAGCGAAGGACAATGGGCCATCGCCCGGCTTGTCGCCGGGCTCATAGCCCACTATCTGGAAAGCGCTCGAATGTACGATGACCTGCGCCAGGCCCAACAACGACAATGGGCTTTAATTGAGCACCTGCTCCAGGGTTATGAACCCGCTTTGCAGGCCCTGGAGGCCGGTGATCCGCGTGCCCCTTTCCTGTTGCGCCGAATTTGGGACAATCAACGCGCGTTTGCCTTGCTGGAACAGGGATGTTTTCCCCTGGCTTTGTTGCCTATCAAGTTGCGTCCCCCTCTGGAAACAGCCCTGGAAACCTGCCGGACGGATATGCAGCAAAAACAGATTCACCTGGACCTGGAGCTGCCCGACGGCCTGCCAGCCGTTCTGGCCGATTCGGATGCGCTCAGTCTGATTTTCAAGCAGCTCATTCATAACGCCATCGCCTACACGCCCGATCAGGGGTACGTTCATTTGCAGGTTACCACCCTGCCCGGCACGCCGTTGATGGTGCAATGCACGATCGAAGACAGCGGCTACGGTATCTCCCCGGAGGATCAGAAACGACTTTTCACCCCCTTCTTCCGCTCCCAGGATCCGCGCGTCCAGGCCATACCGGGCAGCGGATTGGGGCTGGCGATCGCCAAACGCCTGGTCGAAATTCACGGCGGGCAGATTGGCTTTCACAGCCAGGTCGGGCAAGGCAGTACGTTTTTCTTTACCCTGCCTCAAAGCGACGGCAGCGACTTCCTGCAAGGCCTGTAGCATCGAGCGCGTTCAGGCCGGCTCCAGCCCTGCCAGCGCCAGACCGGCCTGTAAAACCGGTGTCACCAGCTCCGCAGCGGTGACCTCGCAGTAGACACGCAGCAGCGGCTCCGTGCCCGAAAAGCGAATCAACAGCCAGCCGTAAGGTCCCAGGTCGTATTTGTAGCCGTCCAGGGTCACCACCTCACGCACCGGAAGGTCGGCGATGCGCTCCGGACGCCGGGTGTTCAGCCGTTCCACAATCTGCGGGCGCAGATCCGCGGGGAAATGCCGGTCAATGCGGTCGTAGTGGTAGGTTTGGCCCAGCACCTCAAACAGTTCTTGCATCAAAGCCGAGGGGGATTTGCCCGCTCGCAGCATAAAATCCACAAAATACAGATTGCCCAGGATGCCATCCCGCTCAGGGACATTGCCCCGGAAGGCGTACCCGCCGCTTTCTTCCCCGCCGATCATGGCGTTGGTCTCCAGGAATTTGGGGGCAATGTACTTAAATCCTACGCCGGTTTCGTGCACCGGAACGCCATAGCGCTCGGCCAGGCGGTTGAGCATACAGCTCGACGAAAGCGTTTTGACGATGGGTCCCCGTTCGCCGCGGTATTCCAGCAGGTAGTAGGTAAGCAGCGAAAAAACGCGAAGCTGATCGAGAAACACGCCGTGCTCATCGCCGATGCCCATGCGATCCGCATCGCCATCGTTGATGAGCAGCACATCCGCCCCTATAGCCACGGTGTGCTGCAGCGCCACGTCAATGTTGGGGCGAATCGGCTCAGGACGCTTCATTTCCGGGAAGATGGGGTTGCGTCCGGCATGGACTTCAACAATACGGTTGGATCCGCCCCCCAACAGGCGGGGATACCAGCCCGAAGCGTTGCCCCACATCGGCTCCACCAGGATGGTCAGCCCGGCCTGCTGCAAGCGTTCCAGGTCTACCAGCGAGCGTAGATGTTCAATGTAGGCCGGCGCGGGATCCCAGCGCGTCACCAGCCCGGCGGCTTCCGCCTGGTCCAGCGCCATGCGGCGCACCTCGGCGTCCGTCGCCGAAATCAGGGCTTCGATGGCTTTCAGTCCGGTGGGGGGGATAGCTCCGCCGTGCTCATCGCGCACCTTGAAGCCGTTATCGGTAGGTGGATTGTGGCTGGCGGTAATGTTAATCGCTCCGCCGGCGCCACGTTCCACTACAGCGTAGCTGATGACGGGCGTTGGGGTAGCACGATCCGTCAGCCAGACGTGAATCCCATGTCCAGCCAGAACTTCTGCCGCCGCTGCCGCAAAATACTCGGATTGAAAGCGCTGGTCGTAGCCGATGACACAGCCGCGCCCGGCCAGGCCTTGTTGGTGCAGGTAGAGCGCAAAAGCCTGGGCTGCCCGGCGTACATTGGCAAAGGTGTAGGTTTCGGCGATGCGCGCCCGCCAGCCATCCGTGCCAAATCGGATATCGCTCATCTCACCCCCCGGCTTAGCTGCGGTGAATATCTTCCAGGAAACTGGTGCCAATTTCCGGCGCGGGCAGGCCGAAAATAGCGCTGATGGTCGCCCCCACATCAGCGTAGGTGCTCCGGATGCCCAGGTTCACGCCAGGGCGAACCGGATCGCCGAAGACCAGCAGGGGGATGTATTCCCGTGAATGATCGGTGCTCGGTGTGGTCGGATCCACGCCATGATCGGCAGCGATGATAGCGATGTCGGTCGGGCGCATGCCCGCGCGGATGTCCGGGATGCGGTCATCGAAGGCGCGCAGGGCGTTCGCGTACCCCTGGGGGTCGTTGCGGTGGCCGTAAATCATGTCGTATTCAATCAGATTGGCAAAAATCATCCCCTTGAAACGTTCCGGCAGGAATTCCAGCAAGGCTTCGATACTGTCGTGATTGTTGGTCGTGTGTTTGTTGAGGGTGATGCCGGTATTGCCAAACAGATCGTCAATTTTGCCCACAGCCGCCACATCGTACCCGGCCTCGACCAGGCGCATCATCACCGTAGGGCGGGGCGGAAGCAGGGGGAAGTCATGCCGATGTTCGGTGCGCCAGAAGTTCCCCGGCTCGCCGCGAAAGGGACGCGCGATGACGCGCCCAACAGCGTGCTCGCCGGTGAGCATCTCGCGCGCGATACGACATACGCGATACAGTTCCTCTAGCGGAACAAGGTCCTCATGCGCGGCAATCTGGAACACGCTATCGGCGGAAGTGTACACAATCAGCTTGCCGGTCGCCAGGTGCTCTGCCCCCAGTTCTTTGATGATCTCCGTCCCTGAAGCGGGCTTGTTGCCAATGACTTCGTAGCCGGTTCGCCGGGTAAATTCGGCCAGCACATCCTCTGGAAAGCCATGCGGATAGGTCGGCATGGGCCGCCGCGACCAGATGCCCATCAGTTCCCAATGGCCAGTGACGGAATCCTTGCCAGCGGAGATTTCGGCCATCTTGCCATAGGCCCCCTCTGCCGGATGCGCCGGTGGCACACCCAGAATATCAATGATGTTGCCCAGGCCCAGGCGCTGTAAGTGAGGCAAATCCAGACCGCCCAGGACGCGTGCCGTATTGCCCACCGAATTGCTGCCCACGTCACCGTAGTCCGCGGCATCGGGGAGTTCTCCTACCCCCACCCCATCCAACACGATCAAAATAACGCGCTCAATATCCATGACAACTCCTTCCTGTGATCAGGATTGCATTTTCTTGCTCAACAGGGCCAGATCGGCATCAACCATCATGGCAATCAAGTCCTTAAAATGGATCCGCGGCTCCCAGCCCAGTTGGCGACGCGCCTTCGAGGCATCCGCCACCAGAATATCCACCTCAGCCGGTCGGATGAAAGCCGGGTCCTGCACCACATAATCCCGCCAATCCAGGCCGACGTGAGCGAAGGCCACCTCGCACAGCTCTCGCACGGTGTGCGTTTCGCCCGTGCCGACGACATAGTCTTCCGGATGGTCCTGTTGCAGCATCAGCCACATGGCTTCGACGTAGTCCCCCGCATAGCCCCAGTCGCGTTTGGCATCCAGGTTGCCCAGGCGCAGTTCGTGCGCCAGCCCCAACTTGATGCGGGCCACATGCCAGGTGACTTTGCGCGTGACAAATTCCAGGCCGCGCCGGGGCGATTCATGGTTGAACAGAATGCCCGATACGGCGAACAGATTATAGGATTCGCGGTAGTTGACAGTAATCCAGTGACCGTAGACTTTGGCCACGCCATAGGGCGAGCGCGGATAGAAGGGGGTGTGTTCGTTTTGGGGTGTTTCCCGCACTTTGCCGAACATCTCGCTGCTGCTAGCCTGGTAAAAGCGGATGGCGGGATTGGTCTTGCGGATGGCTTCCAACATCCGCGTCACGCCCAGCGCCGTAGCTTCGGCGGTGAGTACCGGCTGATTCCATGAGGTGGGCACAAAAGATTGGGCTGCCAGGTTGTAAACCTCTTCCGGCTGATATTCCCGCAGAATGTCAATCAACGAACTCTGGTCGAGCAGATCGCCCTGGACCAGGATAAGGCGGTCCTGGATGTGTTCGATACGGGTGAAGTTGAGTGTGCTGGTCCGGCGCACCATGCCGATGACCTCATAGTCCTTGTTCAACAAAAATTCAGCTAAATACGAACCATCCTGGCCAGTGATGCCGGTGATTAAAGCACGTCGTTTCACTTATGGTCTCCTTTCGGTCTCTAAATCCCACCTTGTGATTTGCGCAACAAGGCAATTTTCCTGCGCCATTCGTTCAACACGTCAGCGATGGTTTGTTCGAAGGGAATTTGCGGCTGCCATCCCGTAACCCCGCGGAATTTCATGGCATTGCCGTAGAGCACAGGGGTATCCGAAGGGCGAAAACGTTCTGGATCAACCTCCACCCGAATCGGCACCGTGGCCATGGCGATGAGGGTCTCCAGCAGGCTGCGGATGGTGCGCGGAGCGCCGGAAGCCAGATTGTAAGCCTCGCCGGGATGGGCGTAACGCACGGCCAGCTCGTAGGCGCGGGCCACGTCGCGCACATCGGTGAAGTCGCGCGCCGTCTCCAGATTGCCCACACGTAACACCGGCTCCTGCAACCCGGCTTCGATGCGGGCGATCTGCGCGGCAAAAGCCGGCAGGACAAAGCGCTCCGATTGTCCCGGTCCAACATGGTTGAAAGGCCGAATGCGAATAACCGGCAGCTTGTGACTGATGAAGTACTGATAGCCCATCAGGTCCTGGGTCGCCTTGCTTACGCTGTAGGGGTTTTCCGGCAATAAGGGAAGGGTTTCATCCAAAGGTCCCTGATCGGCCTGCAAGCGTCCATACACTTCTCCGGAACTGACGATAATGATGCGTGGACGAAGGCCCAGGCGCACGCAGCCTTCCAACACGTTGAGCTGGCCGCGAATATTGGTCTCCAACGTATCCCACGGGTCCGCAAACGACGTGGGGACATGGGATTGTCCGGCCAGATGGATGATGGCATCGGGCGCGAAACTGCGTAGCTTGTCCTGGACCCGACGGGGATCACGCAGGTCTACAATGTGCTCCTCTTCACGGTCTGGCAGAAGGCCACCCATCAACGTAGGGTAGGAGAAATGGCACAAGGCCCAATCGGTATTGGCCAGGAGATGCCGCCGCAAATGCTGTCCCACAAACCCCGCTGCGCCTGTGATGAGAACCTTCATGTCCACCCCCTTTGCTTCAGAGGTATTATACGGGATTGTGGTAAAGGTGCAAAGCAGGTTGGGCCAGTCGGAAGCGCTTTCGGTGATGGGCCTGCGGCCAACGGTCGACCTACACCGAGTGAGAAACCCAACGTCGCAGGATAAATCCTGCACCACATCGGCAGATGCTATCGTGTTGGTCTGATTCTCTCCAGGGTGAAGCCCTAACGCCAGTCAAAAGTTGTGACGTCAGGATCTTCGGCGAGGGGCACGGCAAGCTGCTGAACGGTATCCCACAGGACCAGGCGGCCCTGGTGAATGACCAGAATGCTCTGGCTATCCGGACTCCAACGCCACAGAGGACGTTCCAGGCCGACTTCATCCTCCGGGGGAAAAGGGCAGGTGACTTCGGAGCCATCCAGATCGGCCAGGCACAGGCTGTAGGCACTGAGGTGGCTCTGTTGCGGGAAGCGGGCCTGCCCGAAGGCCAGACGCGTCCCATCCGGTGCGACCTGGGGCACCGCCCACATACCGCTGTTCTGAACCAGGGTGGCGCTGTAAGCCCCCGTCGCATCAAGGGCCATCACATCGAACCAGGGGCTTTCTTCCGGGTCGCCGCCAGCCGCCGGGTTGTGATAGACGGTGAGCAGCAGCTTGCCCCCGGCGGCCCAGTCCAGGCCCGGGTTCCAGGCCCAGGAACTGTAAGTGCGATAGGGAGCAAAACGCATCAGGGCGACCCGTTGCCCATTACTCACCGTGACATAGCCGATCTCATCAGGACGGGAGTAGGCCAGCCGGTCCCCTGTCGGCGACCAGAGATAGCGCGTCCCCCACCAGCCCCATCCCCCGCCGGCTTCGGGCTTGTACAGACGGCGTGAAGCGCGCAGCGTCCCCTGCGTGCTGATTTCCCCAATCCACAGGTCGTTTTGCCCGCGCCAGCCAGGTGCCGCTTCGACAACTTCGGCAGTGGTCCAGGCAATGCGTTGGCCCGTGGCATCCCAATCGGCCCACAAGACGTTGGCAATGTTCAGGGGGATGGGCGTGGCGTCCACGCGCGTCGTATCCACCAGCCATAGCTCATTCATCTTTTGCTCCTGGTCGAGCACGGCGCGCGTGAACAGTAAGCGCCGACCATCCGGCGACAGGCGAAAGACCCGTCCATCCACATCACCCAGGGCGGTGATCCGCCTTCGATCATTATTGCTACCGCGCATCACCCAGGCCTCCTGGCGGGATACAAAAGCCAGGGTCCCGGTAATCGTCACACTGCTCACTTTAGCGCGGCTGCCTACGACCTGAATCTCATCCACCGGTTTGGTGATGACCGTTTCGCGCAGCAAAACACGCTCGCTCAACGCCCCATCGGTGAAGGTCAGGCGATAGACGCGCTCGCGCACGCCTTCCTGCCCCACCTGCAGAAGCCGGGTGTCCCCTTCGGGCAGGTTCGCATCACGCAGAGTGCGCCGCTCAAAGGGGATGGTTTCGGTGATGACTTCCGTCTGCTGCACAATGCGGGTGATGGTCACGTTCATGCCATCCTGCAAACGGGTGGTTTCCGGAGGGCGCACCACATCCAGTTCGCCCAGGGTCAGGGCCTGTTCGCGCAACAAGTCCTGCACGGTCAGGGCCTGGGTGGTGATGGCACGTGTAGCACCATCAGCCTGCAAAGTGATGGTGACCAGGGTCGGCGTCGCCGGCGTGACACAGGCGGCCAATCCCAGGGCCAGGACAATCAACAAGCTGCTACGTAGCCAAATGGGCACGGACATAAGCTTCAGCCTCATCCCGCGTAGTGATGTCTCCCGCGGCCTGAGCCTCGCGCAGGGCCGCCAGGAGCGCCCCCAGACGCGGCCCGGCGGGGACCCCCAGCGCCTGGAGGTCATGGCCGTTGAGTAAGGGAACCGGATTAACCAGCTCTTGATCACGTTCAAAATACGCCGTCAACACAGCCTGGGCCAGCTCCAGGCGTTCCTGCCAGTAAGCCTTGTCCAGGTTCGGCCCCATCACGCCCAGGACATCCACCAGGGAAAGCAACGCCACGCCTACCCCCGCCTCGCCGGTATGCCGGAAAAAGCGATAGATGGCCCTCCGGGTCAGGGGCGTCCTGCGGCCAAAGCCTATCAGGTCCATGTGATGAGCTACCAGCGTGGCGATGAAGGTCTGGGCATCCAGAGGAAAGCGCAAATGCTCCAGGCGTAAACGAGCCAGCTTCGCCCCCTGTTCGGCATGGCCATAGAAATGGACGCGCCCGGCTGCATCTACACTGCGGGTCAGCGTTTTGCCCGCATCGTGGAAGAGAACGGCCCAGGTGATGGCATCAGCACGGGTGATGGCGTGGCTCAGATGGTCCCGCAGGTAAGGGATGAGCGCCGGCTGGTACGGGGACAGGCTGCGCTCAAGCATGGTCCAGGCCGCTTCGGGCACGTCCGCTGGCGGCGTGTTGGAGCGGCCTTCTAACAGGGCCAGCAGAGCTTCCCAGACCTGCAGGACAACCCGGACGTGACCCCAAACCGTGGGTTGATAGTGCGGGGCGCTCTGGGTGACAGAGGCCAGAGCCGCGATTTCGGGCAACAGGGGTTCCAGAAGCCTCAAGTCGTGCAACTGATCCAGTCCGCGGATGAGAGGGCGGGCGCGCAGGATGCGGAGGAGCTCCTCGGTCACGCGCTCAACCGCCGGACGGCGGATCTGTTCCACCATGGAGCGAATCTGCGCGACGGTTGCGTCATCAAGCCTGAAATTGAGTTCGGCGGCGACCCGCACGGCGCGCAACATGCGCAGGGGATCGTCCTCAAAGCTGCGGGGGCTGACCCGGCGCACGCAGCCCGCCTGTAAATCGGCCATACCTCCCAGCGGGTCTATCAGCGCGCCGGTTAAGTCCATCGCCATGGCGTTGATGGTGAAGTCGCGCAGGTTCAGGTCCTCGACCAGGGAAGCGCCGCGCAGGGTCGCAAAATCGAACGTGACGGGTGCAGGCTCCAGATGTGGCACTACCAACCGCACAATGCCGCGTTCCTCGTCCAGAGGCACATAAGCTCCGCCGATTTGCTCGCCCAGGAGACGCGCCAAAGAGGACGCATCTCCTTCCATAACGAAGTCCCAATCGTGGTGCGGACGCCCCAGGATGAGGTCGCGCACGACGCCCCCCACCAGCCAGATGCGCCCGGCAGGCAGATGCGGCAGGACGCGGCGAACCAGCCACTCAGGCCAGGCCACGTGCGGGCTACCAGGCGTAACCCACTCAGCCCGGAAGTGCTCCTTAGGGCGTACCGCGCGCGCCATCGCCAGAGCGGCCTGGGGGGTATCCCCTACGCCTACGATGTCATTGCGCTGATTGCGGGCAATCCAACGTCCTGCATAGGGTGCCAGAGTCATGGTCTTTCCTTGATGGGTTAGCCGATCGATCGGTCAGGCCGATATAACAACTGTGCGGCGCGTGCCCCGCGCCGCACAGGAAGTAGCCCAGGATTCAGGCTAAACGCGGGTGCTGTATTCACCCGACCGCGTGTCCACGCGGATTACGTCCCCTACGTTCACGAAGAGCGGAACCTGGACGCGCAGCCCCGTTTCGCAGGTGACCCATTTGTTGGCGCCCGTAGCCGTATCACCGGCAACGGCAACTTCGGATTCGACGACTTTCAGTTCAACCGCGGCGGGCAACTCAACATCGAGCGGCTCATTGTCCAGACGAATGACGTAAACTTCCAGGCCTTCCTTCAGGTAGCCACCGCGATCGCCAATCAGATCCGCGCCCACACGAATCTGATCGTAGGTCTCGGTATCCATGAAGTAGTAGGCTTCGTCATCCGAATAGAGGAACTGAACCTGCCGGCGCTCAACCGGGGCTTCCTCGAAGCGTTCCCCGGAAAGGAAGTTGCGCGGGACAATCGCGCCGGTGCGCAGGTTGCGAATTTTCGTGCGAATGATAGCGTTACCACGCCCAGGTTTGTAGTGCTGGTATTCCAGAACCTGGTAAATTTCCCCGTCCAAAATAAAGGTTGTGCCCTTGCGCAGGTCAGTTGCGTCTAACATTCATGCCTCCTCACCTCAAATTCCATGTCCATTATATGCGGGGCTGGGGTTTCGTCAAGACCGCGCTGCTTTCCACTGACGGCGGCAGGTTACGGCCAGCAACCAGGCGCTCTGGCTGAAAACCAGAGGGCGCCATCAGTCTGAAAAGCCCAGATTTGTGGCCCGATTTATTGCGCTGTTTGAGCTGTGGCATAGACACGGTCAAACTCCGCCTTGTAAAGCGCGGCAATCTCCGGGCTGTGGATGATCACCAGGTTTTCATCGTTACTTTTGGCCGCGCCACCGGTGAAGTTGAAGGACCCTGTGATAACGATGGCTTCGTCAATGATGATGACTTTATGGTGCATGACGTAGGGGTTGCCATCGGGTAGGATGTCAATGCCGGCCTGCTTTAGCAGGTCAAACTCGGAACCGGACCCCGTAGCATTGCGCGCCTCCATCACGCCCCTGACGGTAACACCTTGCCGATAGCGTTCAACCATCGCGCTGGCGATGTCGTCATCCGTGAAGGAAAAAGCCATGAAGTAGACGCTCTTTTTAGCCCCTTTGACCAGCTCGACCAGACGGGGAATGATGGTCTTATCCTCCGAGGCGAAGTAGTTTTCTACTTTCACCCCGCCAACCGTCACTTCCCTGTATTTAGCATTTACAGGCGAGGTTGGGCCGAAGCTATGCTCCAGGAACATTTCCTCAAATTCAGCCGTGTAGTTAGCGGCCAGTTCCGGGGAATCGAACACGACGGCGTTGTTGTTATTGCGGAAGGTGCAGTTGTTCGTGTAGTTCCACGAGCCCATCCAGACCTGCTTCCCGTCAATGACGGTAAATTTGTTGTGCATGAACGGGTTGCGCTCGTCAAAGACGACTGGTATCCCTGCTTTCTGCAGTTCGACCGGCCCGTATTCATCGGCATAGTCCGAATCGGTCACGATACGAACCCGCACACCGCGTTGATGGGCACGGATGAGCGCCTGGGTCACCGATTCCAGGTCGAGTTCAAAAGCGGCCATATCCACCGTCTTTTGGGCTGCGTCGATGGCTTCGACCAGGAAACGGTCAATCGCCGGGGGCCGGGTGGCTTTGTCGTCGGGATAGCGTGGTTCGGTGAAGTAGACCCGTATGGCAGCCGCAGATGAAGGAACCGGGGTCTCGGAGGGAGTTGTGTCTTCCCCTCCCAGGAAACTCTGAGCGAGGAAGGTCAGAGCCAGCAGCACAAGCACGATAATGACATCACGGATGGAATAGCGATAGGTTTTCTTACTCACAGGTCACTCCTCATACAATGGTGGGGTTAACAACGCGACCAGGACGGCCTGAGGGTCAGCGGCTGCTGTCGCTTCGCGCACAATCCGGCGCAGATGCCGGCGCAGCACCGCCCAGCGCTGCTCCGCCCAGGCCTGGGGGTCGGGCTGCGCGGTCAGGTCCTGTTCCCAGCGGGCAATTTCCGCCTCGGCCCAACGCAGCAGTTGCATCGCCGCCACATCGGTCAGGTCGGCGGTAAGCCCTTCATCTTCACTCAGACGCTCACAAAAGGTTTGCAACAAGGGATGCATGGTCACCTCCTCACGCGGTTGAGCAGCCAGAGCCTGCAGCGCTTGCATCTGCGGCGGGGTGATGCGAATGAACGGACGCACACGGCGGATGGTAGCCAACGCAGCCTCCAGAGACAGGCCCTGTTCCAGCATCAGATAAGCGGCCGCCATTGTCGGTGCCCGCCCCACTCCGCTGGCGCAATGCACATACACGCCCCGGCCCAGGCGGCGTTGTGCGGTGATGAAGGCCGCACCCCGCCGAAAATCGTCCACGGTCGGCGGTGCGTCATCGGTCACGGGCAGATGGAGGTAAGCGTCTAACGCCAATCCCCGTGCCGCATCGTCCCATTCCCGGCGTAAATTGACTACAGCGGTCAACCCCAGGGCGCGCATGCGCTGCAGGCCATAGCGAAAATGCTGACCGCCGACAAAGAGGCCGGGCCGCACCTCGGCAATGTCCGGGGTCGAAAAACCGTAGAAACGCCGCACCAGCTTGTCCTTTAGCCACAATCGCGTTGTGCGCAGGCCCTGCGTGCGCAGGCGCGTGACGATGATATAGGCCAGTTTGAGCGGTGGCCAGCGATTCAGGCGCGTCTGTATGGCGAAAGCGCTTTCATCCAGATCCTGATTCATTGTGATAACCTCCTCAAGGCCAGTTCTTGATGACATTAAAGCCTCAGTCCCACAACAGCGCTGCCGCATCCTGCGCCGCACGGGTTTCAGCCTCGACCATCCCATAAAGCGAGGCATAATCGCGGGTACGAATGACGACGGGCATGGGCACAGCATGGCCCAAAATCAAAGCCTGCTGCTTCGTCTCCAGGCTGGCCAGCACCTCCCGCAAAGCCCCGGCCCCGGAAACCCCCGTAAACACCGCCCGGATGTCGTTTTCCTCATCCAGCAAGGCCGTGATGCGCGTTCCGATCTGGCTCATCACTTCCGGGTCAATTCCGCTTGGGCGCTGGTCCACGATGAGCAAGGTCACGTTATACTTGCGCATTTCACGGGCGATGGTCCCGAAAATCGTGTGGCGCGCGATCCCTGGATCGAGGAACTTGTGCGCTTCCTCAATCGTGATGACCAGAGGCTGCGGCTCCTGGCCGCGATCGCCTAACGCCGCTTCCTTGCGCTCGACATACGTCTTGTGGATGCGGCGCGTGATGTAGTTGGCGACCAGGATGTAAGCCTCCAAAGCGCTACCGTACCGGCCAAACTCCAGTACGACACTCTTGCCGCTGTTGAGGTAATCCAGGATCCGTTGGACCGGGTCCTGGTCTCCCCGTATCTCCGGGACCAGGAAATCAAAGCGCTGGAGGAGGGAAAGCTTGCGCTGCATAGCGCCCAGCGTGCCTTCGTGAATTTTATCCTCGTCAATCAAGGCCTGGAGCGTTTCATTTTTTCCTTCTTCATCCAGGAGCTGTAGCAACCACTTACGGCCCAGCTTGCGCCGCAACATGTAAAGGGCATTGGTTTGCACATCGGTAAAGCCCAACAGAGGCGCGAGCATCTCCACATCCTCAGGTTCGATCTGCTCAAAGCTGATGCGCACCTCAAAATCCACCTTGCTCTTGCGCCGCCGTGAGGACTCCGGATCGAGGGTGAACACACTCACACGCCCATCGTGGAACAGTTGACGCAGGCCCTTGACCTCCTGCCGGGAGGTTTCTTCCTGGCTCTTCCAGCCGTATTCGTTGTGCATATCGAAAATCAAATTTACAGCCACCTGCTGCTGGATAATCCCGGCCAGCACCATCCGCGTCAAAAAAGTCTTGCCGGTACCGCTCTTGCCAAAAATTCCGCTGGAGCGTTCCACGAAACGGCGCAAATCCAGGGTGATGCGGGTATCGGGCATCTCCAGAGGAGAGCCGATGTAGAAATGGCCTGGGTCTTTTTCACTGCCGAAGATTTGGGCCACTTCTTCCGGCGTAGCATCGTAGACCTGAGTAAAGTGGGCGGGAATGGTGCGGGCTGGACGGGCAACGCCTTGTTCAACAACCAGCAACGGCGTCACATGCAGCCGGGCGTAGGTCAAGGTCCCACTGTAGGCGCGTGCCACAAAGCTTTCCGGCCTGGTCGGCGGAAAATGCAACACATCAGGATTACGCGATTCCAGGGCAATATCGGTAATCATGCCGAAAAAGCGCAGGTCCGTCTGCCCATGGACAACGACATAACGGCCAACGGCCAGGCCTTCCACCAGCCGCCCTGGGGCCAGGCGCACTTCCAGCCCCTGGCTGAGGCTGCCTGCAACCACAACGCCCAGGGGCGTGGTCTCATAGTGCGTTCGTGGGAACCAGGTATCCAGTTCAGATTCCATCATGTTCAACTCCATGCCTTCTACAGGGCCAGCTTTCGCCCGGACCCCACCTTCAGCTCAACGGCAAAAGGTCAGGGGGGGTTACAAGAGTTTCGCCAACCAGGAAAGCCCATAAATCAGGGCCAACAGAACCACCATGCCAACCAGAATCGCTCGCAACAACTCCAGAGCGTCGCCCACAAACGAATGAGTTTCAAGGCGCAAATCAGAGCGCTTTTTAGCACTGTGCAAATCCAAAAGCCGATATTTTAACGCTTCCAGCTTGGGGCTATCCCGAAAGCCGGCGTCCCATTCTTCCATGGCCGCAACGGTGATGGGGAGCACTTCCAGGGCTTCTGCGATCAGGTAGGCTACATCGCGATCGTGAGTCCAGGCCAGAATCTGTTCCCCGACGCCCTGACGTTCACAGACCGCCCAGAGCTCTTCCTGATCCTCAGTTGCACGAACCACATAACGGTTACGAAATTTCACGCTTCACTTCCTCCGGGCTCGCCGATGCGGGCAGGGTAAAACTCACTGTCGTTCCACGCCCCAGCTCACTTTCCACGTAGATGTCCCCCTGTTGTGCCCTTACGGCCTCGCGACAAAACGTCAGCCCCAGGCCGCTCCCGGTTGCCTGACCAAAACGCCGCGCCTCCACCTGAAAGAAGCGATCGAAAACCCGCGATACCAGATGCGGCGGGATGCCGGGGCCCTGATCGCGAATAGCAAAATGCACCTGTTGCTGCACCAATCCGACCTGGATGGTTACGGTAGACTGTGGCCGACTATATTTGATGGCGTTGCCCACAAGATTGATCAGTATCCGATTCAGCAATAAAGCATCGGCCAACACCCATTGGGCCTCCGCATCATGGTGAAACTGGAGCGTAATTTGGGACTGTTCGGCCCACAGGCTCAACTGGTCAAACACGGCCTGGACAGCTTCAGCCACATTCACGGCAACCCGTTGCACCTGCATCTGGCCGTTCTCCAGCCGGGCCAGGTCGAGCATTGAATTGGAAAGATATTGCAGCCTTTGGGCCGAGGTCTGGCACATTTCCACCAGACGCCGCGCGGTAGGCTGGTCCTGAACGCCAGGCTGATCATGGAGAATATCCAGCCCAATCATAATGTTCCCTAAAGGAGTCCGGAAATCATGCGCAATAAATTGAAGTAACTCCTCGCGCATTTCCTGGGCCTGACTTAAGAAAGTCAAGCCATAGACAACCGCCAGCTCCACCAGAAAATAAAGCGTAGCCTCCAGATATACAGGCTTCAGAGCTTCAGGCTGGAACGCCAGAGCCAGGGTCAGATGAATCACATTGGCCAATACGGCCATGATCAACCCAGGCCAGAAACCACTTCCCATCACCGCACAGGCTACGGGAAACATGTAAAGGATTCCGACGTTAAAGCGACTGCCAGCGGCGTAATCCAGCGCCGCACTCAGAGCCAGCCCCACAAAGCTCAACAAGAGCCAGCGTTTCTGTAAGGATACAGTGAGCAGCCATCTTTTCATCATCATGCCACCATGGGTAAAATTATACTTCAAGTTTCCAGAAAGCGGCTGCGTTTACAGAGCGGAGATGCAACATACCGGATGAGGCGCCACAACCCTGCCGCAGGGTGTAACGCCCCCGGCATCATGGATGCCAACCAGGCCATCCCCGGCTCCCGGCCAGGGTCCTTTTCACCCAACGCCCCTCCCGCCCCGCCGTCCAGACAAGTACCCTTGCAAACATTTTTCCAGCTCAGGGCCTTTACCACATTTTCCCATTTCATGCTAAACTTAGATGGACTATACCATCAGGAAGGCTGAGAATTTATGCAGCATCAGCGCGGCTCAGTGTTTTTTCCGCTCCTGCTGATTACAGCAGGGCTGGTTATCTGGCTGGTCAACTCAGGGCAGCTTCCCCTGGCCAACCTGGCCGGATTGGCTTACCTGTGGCCCTTGTTGTTGGTTTTCTGGGGATTGGACATTCTCATCGGTTACCGTTCGCGCTGGCTCAATTTGCTGGTATGGTTCTCTGCCATGAGCCTGCTGCTGGGATTGCTGGTGTATGGCCCCAATTTAGGGCTTCTACCCAGCGCGGAAATCCAACGTGCGACGCTGCGCGAACCCTTGACCGACATCCGCAGCGCTACAATTGAACTGAAGCTACCCGCCATGCCTGCCCGCCTGACGGCACTGAAGACTAACGATATGCTGTTAGAGGCCGCCATCAGTTACGTAGGAAAGTACACCTACAAGACCTACATCTCAAACCTGAACGAAAGTTTCATCCAACTGGCTTCTGAAGATAACCTCTGGACTTTTCTTTCCACTCGCTCTTCCAATCCAGAAACTGCCTGTTGGGACATTGCTCTGGCGCCTGGTGTTCCCCTGAATCTCGATATTACAGCCGGCTCGGGGCCAGCGGAGCTTGACCTGCGTGCGCTCTCCCTGCGTTGGTTTAACCTGGAAGCTGGGAGCGGTAGTCTGGACCTGACACTGCCCCAGTATTCCCCACTTTTTAAGGGAATTATAGATGCAGGTAGTGGGAGTCTGGAGCTGCGTTTTCCGGCTGATGCCGCTGCCGATCTCTACCTGAACGGGAGCTCTGGCGCCATCCTCATAACCCTGGACGAAGGCTGCGCGTTCCAACTCATCATCGAGGATCGCGGCAGTGGTAGTATTACGCTGCCCCCGGACCTGGTCAAGGTCGAATCATCATATGAAGAGACCTGGGTAACGCCCGATTATGACAAGGCAAACCGCTCGGTGACACTCACCGTAGACCTGGGATCAGGCAGTCTGAAAATTCAGCGGTAATTCCAGCGATACCGGCCTTGTCTCTGGAACGAACTGGGATGTTCACCGACACGCCGGTTAGTTGCATTTACAAATTTTCAAAACACGTATACAATCAGGTCGGGTGCTTTATTGTTACAAAGGGATATGTGCGGGTTATAATACCAGGTGGAGAGCGCGATGATTGAACAAAGGATTTCTGAAACAATCTCAAAATTACCTTAGACAGGTTAGACCGGATTAAGAATCGGTTAGCAGAGTGGTTGGTGAAAGATCGGCAATGGCCAGTCATTTGCTCTAGCCGACGTCGCTTGTGGAAGCGCGGCTGAGCTCAGTATGTTAATACAGCCCGACCTTTTAAGGAAGAGAAAAACCACAGGATACGCAGATGAGCATGCGCATGGAACCCGACTTGAGTCAGGACATTCCCGACCCCACCCGGGGCCGGGGGTCCGTGTTACAATCCACACGTCATGACCAGCTCAATCTGCTGACGATTGCCATCCTGGTAGGACTATTCTTCAGCCTGGCCTGGAGTTTTACCGCCCGCAGTTCCAACGAAATTGGACAGCGTTTAAGCCAGCTTTTCGTCCCCGGCTTTTTATTAGGCGCCACGGTTTGGGGTACCCGTCGGTTCTTGAACGAAGAGAAAGAAGAAGTTGCCGCCTGGGTCTTTGTGCTGGGTTCAACCCTGGCGCTTTTCAGCCTGATTTACAAAGGGGGGGCGACGGGAGATGTCGCTGTTTTCGGGCTGCCGCTTCTGGTCATCATCGCGGGCATCATGCTCCCGCGCTGGGCGCCATGGATCTTGCTGGGCATATTCAGCGCGTTCACTTTACTGATTTCATCCATTCAGGTTGGACGTTTAAGTATCCCCCCCTTACGGTTGTGGGGGATTTTAGTCGCCGCCGCCTCGGCTGGCGTCATTCACAGCATCGCCGGGCAGGTGTTCATGTTCGCGGCCTGGTACGCCTCCAGCTATGAGAAATACCACCAGTGGGCCCTGGAACTGCACGAAAGCCGGGAAACCCTCAAAAAATTGCTTCAGATTCGCGATCGCCTGAACGCCGAACTCCAGTCCGCTAATGAACAAATTTCACGCCGTGCCATGCAACTGGCCCTGAGCAACGAGGTAGGCCAGCAAATTACCTCTGTCCTTGACCCGAAGGACTTGCTCCCTCTCCTGGTGCGGCTGATTCGGAATCGCTTTGGCTATTATTTCGTTGGCGTCTGGTTCATCAATTCCGAACAGAACCAGGTGGAGCTCCGGGCCTATGCCGGCCCGGAAAGCATGGATGCCCTGCAAGATAAGGCCATCACCATCCCTCTCGATCACCCCAGCCTGGTCACGCGCACCTGTCGTGAAGCCCAGGTACGGGTCGAAGACGACGTCACTCTGGCCACCGATTACCTGGCCCTGGCCGAACTACCAGCCACCCGCTCGGAATGCGTCTTCCCCTTGCAAATCGGCGATAAACTCTTCGGCGCCCTGGACATCCAGAGCGAAAATGTAGCGGCTTTCCGCAGCGATGACATCATGGTGTTGCAAACCCTGGCCAACCAGATCGCCATCGCCATCCGTAACGCCGAGCTCTACCGTTCCGAAAAGCGCCGACGCCAACTGGCCGAAATCCTGGTGGAAACGGGCCGCACCCTCACCAGCAGCCTGGACATGAAAGAGGTGCCCCAACGCATCCTGGAGCAGCTTTCCACCGTTGTCCCCTTCGCGCGGGGATCCATATGGCTCCAACAAGATAGCAACCTGGCCATGATCGCCAGCCAGGGCTATCCCCAGGACTACCAGGCTCCCACCATGGCCATTCGGGAGGGAGACGTCTATCACCGCATGGCCACAACGCTGGAACCCGTTCTCATCAGCGACGTCGCCAGCGAACCCGGCTGGCAACAAGTTGAAGATTTGCCCCTCGACCACTCCTGGCTGGGTGTTCCGCTGATTGCGCGCGACAAAGTCATCGGTATGATTTCGCTCACCCGCGCCGAAGTCGGACAATTCACGCCCGACGATAAGACCGTCGTCCAGGCCTTCGCCGGCCAGGCCGCGATTGCCCTGGAAAATGCCCGTCTGTATGCGGAAATCCTGGACTTCAACGAGCGCCTGGAGCAAATGGTGCAGGAACGCACCGAGGCCCTCAATCAGGCCAATCAGCGTCTGGAACAGCTCTACAAGAGCAAGACCAAATTTATCGAGGTCGCTGCTCACGAGCTACGCACGCCACTCACCGTGATCCAGGCCAACACTCAGGTTTTGCCTCATATGGCCCAAATCAAAGAGAATCATCCGGCCTACCAGTTCCTCACCGGCATTCGCAACGGGACCGAGCGTCTGTTGGAAATTGTCAACAGCATGTTGGATGTGGCCCGCATCGAAAACGAGGCCCTCGAAGCGGCACGCAAACCCGTCAAACTGGCGCACGTGATCAGCAGCGCGTCCAAACCTTACATCACGGCGCTTCGCGAACGCCAACTAACTCTGATTCAAGACGAATCCCTCGAATCCCTGCCCATCATTCACGGCGATTTCAACCTGCTGATTAAAGTTTTCTACCAGCTCATCGGCAATGCCATCAAGTACACGCCCGATGGGGGCACCATCCGCATCGTAGGGCGAGAAGTGATTGACCATACCGTCCCTATGGTGGAAGTAGCCGTGATAGATACAGGCATTGGGATTGACCCGGAGTATCTGGAGCTGATTTTTGAACCGGCTTACCAGATCGGCGAAGTGGAATTCCATTCCTCTGGACGTACCAAGTTCAAAGGGGGCGGTCCTGGCCTGGGGCTGGCCATTGCGCGCGGCATTGTACTGGCACACGGCGGACGTATCTGGGCCGAAAGCCCCGGTCACGATGAGGTCAACTTCCCCGGTAGCACGTTCTACGTGCGCCTGCCCATCGCCTGAGCGGACAAAACTGCATCATTCTGGCCCAGCCAGGTCTCTGCCTCAAACCCTTAGAAAGGGCGGCGCTGACCTGATCAGTCCTATCATCACCCCTTTCGCTGCTGGCAAGACAAGTTCCCTGACATGACGGGGCCTGATCCAGCACAAAAAAAGCCGCCTGTCCGCAAAGCCGGTCCCCCGACGACTCGGCGAAACAGGCGGCATACAGTCCAAAGCACTAGCGGATAAAGGCTTCGCGCGCCGGCCCTACCCCGATAAAGACAATTGGCACGCCTGTCAGTTCCTCGATGCGCGCCAGATACCGCTGAGCAGCGTCCGGCAGGTCCTCGCGCCGACGCATCTGGCTCAGGTCCTCACCCCATCCCGGAAGCGTTTCATAGATCGGCGTCATATCCGCCAGCACGGCGCTGCCCCATTCCGCCGGGAAATGTTCCACCCGCTTTCCATGATAGTCGTAAGCCACGGCGATCTTCAATTCGGGAAGTCCGCTCAGCACGTCGAGCTTGGTGAGAGCCAGGCCGGTAAGCCCATTGACCTGGGCCGCGTAACGCAGAATTACCGCATCCAGCCAGCCACAACGACGCGGACGCCCGGTTGTTGTGCCGTACTCATGACCGATATGGCGTAGCCGTTCGCCAGTCTCATCCAGCAATTCGGTGGGGAAAGGCCCGGCACCGACGCGCGTCGTGTAGGCCTTTGCCACGCCGATGACATTGTCCACGGTGCCAGGGCCAAACCCCAGGCCGGTCAGGGCGCCGCCGGCGATGGTCGAAGAGCTGGTCACGTAAGGATAAGTGCCATGATCCAGATCGAGGAGCGTGCCCTGCGCCCCTTCGCACAGGATGCGCTGGCCCAGGGCCAGCGCCTGGGCGACCCATTGCGATCCATCCACCAGATAGGGGGCAAGTTGCTGCGCTGCCTGACGTAACGCTGCCACGGCCTGGGGAATATCGGCCCTGGGCAGGCCATATAGCTTTTCCAGATAAGCATTGTGCGTACTCAACAGCGCCTCAACGGCGCTGGCGAAAGCGTCGGGATCGCGCATTTGTCCGGCCCGCAGGTTGATGCGCGCGGCTTTATCGGCGTAGGCCGGGCCGATGCCACGCTGGGTCGTGCCAATAGCCCGTCCGGCCAGGCGGCTCTCATGCGCCCCGTCCAGCGCGCGATGCGTGGGTAAAATCAGGTGCGCCGCGGCGGAAAGTTTAATGCGGTCCGGTCCGGCGGGGATGCCTGCCGCTTCCAGCATGGCGATTTCCTCCAACAGTCGCAGGGGATTGACCACCGTCCCGGCACCGATGAGATTGACGACGTGCGGGTACAAAATCCCCGAAGGGACCAGATGTAAAGCCAGCGTGTGCCCCTCGGCCACGATGGTGTGCCCGGCATTGTCGCCGCCGTTGTAGCGCGCCACGATGTCCGCCCGCGCGGCATAGTCATCCACAACGCGCCCCTTACCTTCATCCCCCCATTGAGCACCTACTAAAACCGTAACCGGCATAGATCCCTCCTCAAGGTCATTGTCGCACACTCTCCAGCTTCAGGGCCACTCGGCTGGATTCAGCTTCCATCAGTCATCTGCCTGGCCTGGAGATAGGCCTCCATCGCCCGCGCAGCGCGCAGCGCGTCGGCGATGGCAGGTGCGGCCAGATCGGCCCCGCGCACCGCGTCGCCAGCAGCAAAGACGCCGGGCAGATTCGCGCGTCCGGCCCCATCCACCGCAATCAATCCTTTGCGCGTGATCTGTATACCATCTGGCAGCAGTTCGCTTTCGGGCTGATAGCCCAGGGCCAGAACGACGGTATCTACGTCCACGCTGAATTCCGAGCCGGGCACGGGTTCGGGACGGCGACGCCCACTCGCATCCGGTGCGCCCAGAGTCATCCGTTGGTAGACAGCACGGGCTACACGTCCGTTTGGGCCCGCCTCGAACCGCACCGGCGCGGTTAGCCATTCAAAGCGCGCCCCCTCTTCCAGCGCATGGGTGTAATCGGCTTTGTGCGCGGGCATTTCTGCTTCGCTGCGGCGATAGTAGCAGGTGACTTCCTGAACGCCGGGCAGGCGCAAGGCTGTGCGCAAACAGTCCATGGCGGTATCGCCCCCGCCCAGGACATGGACGCGCGGTCCAACCTGCCAGGGGCCCTGCCAGATTTCCGGCAAAAGTTCCGGAGCGACCATACCGCGCACGAGAAACTCAGTAGGACCGTAAACCCCGGGCAGGTCTTCGCCGGGTATGCCAGGCAGGCTGTAGGCCGACGTGCCTAGACCCAGGAACAGGGCATCGTAATGGGTACGCAGGTCCTCCCAGCTTATAGTTTGGCCCACGGTGATGTTGGTATGAAAAACTACCCCTAGCATTTCCAGGTCGGCTATGGTCTGAGCCACCACCTGCGGCTCCAGTTTGAAGCCGGGAATGCCGTAACGCAGCAGGCCGCCGGGGAAGGGATGGCGCTCGTAAACATGGACATTGTAACCGCGCCGCGCCAGGTAGTCGGCCACGGTCAGACCGGCTGGGCCTGAACCCACAACCGCCACCCGCCCCGGCATACCGGCAGACCGCGCCGAAGAGGGAAGCGCTCCTCGCCGGCTGGCTTCATCCGCCACAAAGGCCTCTAAAGCCCGGGTGTCCAGCGGTTTACCCACCTTAGCCAGGACGCAGGCTTCTTCACAAAAGGTTGTGGGGCAAATCCGTCCACAGATGGCGGGAAAAGGATTGGTCTCCAGGTAAACCTGGGCCGCACGAACAGGGTCCCCATCTTCCAGAAAACCCAGGGCCACGGGGATGGCGTTGTGGATCGGACAGGCCTGCTGGCAAGGGGCCGGGGTACAGTGCAGGCAGCGGCTGGCCTCAGCCTGAGCCTGGGTCAGGGTCATGGGAATGGTGATGGGGTTGAAATCCCGCCGTCGCTCTTCGGGTGACCGCAGTTCAGCGCGCTGAGGCGGAAGAGCAAAACGGCTTTTGCGATCAATGGTCCGCGCTTTGGGGTCGTCCATAAGCTCCTCCAGAAAGCCGAGGCATAAAAAGGGGAGCCGTAGCTCCCCCTCGCATGTTAAAAGGACCAACGGCGCGGTCCACGCCCGGCCGGCCCATTGCCACTCACCTGCGGCTGCGTGCTCTGCGTCGTCAGATCATCCTCATCCGGCCCTAAAAGCAAATCCAGCTGGGCCAGGGCTGGGGCATCATAGCGGGTGTAACCGCAGTGATCACAGCGCCAGGCGGGAAAATTCGGCATGGTCACGAAGCTTTCCCCCCAACGCCGGGCGTAGATACTGCGGTACGAGCGCAGTCGGCCATAGCCGCAAACCGGACATACGTACATCACGTTTTCCCCCCGTTCCCCCTGTTTCAGTCAGGGCATCCCTCCAGGATGGCGATGCTGCTGCTGGCCCCCAGGCGCGAAGCCCCCGCCTCGATCATGGCCAGGGCATCGGCGTAGGTGCGCACGCCTCCCGAAGCTTTAACGCCGATGTGCGGGCCGACGGTGCGGCGCATCAGGGCGATGTCGGCAGCCGTCGCGCCGCTGCGGGAGAAGCCGGTCGAGGTCTTTACGTAGTGCGCACCGGCAGAGACGGCGAGCTGGCAGGCCAATTTTTCCTTCGTCGGTGAGCAGCGCGGTCTCCAGGATGACCTTGAGCAACGCGCCGTGCGCGCGACAGACAGCCGCCACAGCCGCAATGTCCGCTTCCACTGCTCGCAGGTCCCCGGCTTTGAGCAGCCCAACAGCCAGCACCATGTCAATTTCCTGGGCCCCCTGAGCCAGGGCGATTTCCGTTTCGCAGACTTTCGCCGCGGTGCTGGTAGCGCCCAGCGGGAAGCCCACCACGGTGCAGACTTTCACATCACTACCCCGCAGGCTCTGCGCCACCTGCGGCACAAAAACAGGATTGACGCACACCGAGGCAAAATGATAGCGCAGGGCCTCTTCGCACACCCGCTGCACATCAGCCGGCGTGGCTTCCGGTTTCAAGAGCGTATGGTCAATCATGCGCGCCAGTTCATCGCGTTTCATAATCACTCCGTCGCTTTCACTCCATAGGTGTAATGTTGAATCACGCCCAAACGGTTAAAGGGCCAGTAGCGAAAGACCGCTTTGGCTATGATATTGGCACGGGGAATCACGCCCCAGATGTGAGAATCGCTGGAATTGTTGCGATTATCCCCCAACACAAAATAGGTATCCTGGGGCACAACCCAGGTCCCCTCATACGCCATCGGCTGGGCGATATAGGGCTCATCCAGCGCTGTACCGTTGACCCAGACACGCCCGGCGCGGATTTCGATTTCGTCACCGGGCAGGCCAATCACCCGCTTGATGTAGGGCACCGTGCCATTGCCGGATGGGGGTTGGAAGACCACTACGTCCCCGCGCTGAGGGTCGGCAAACCAGTAAGCCGATTTCAAGGCAATCACATACTCCCCTTCGTGAAGCGTTGGTTCCATGCTGATGGAGAGGACCTGGTAGCGCCCTGTGAAAAGGTTGATAATGAAAAACAGGGCCGCCGCCATGAGCAGGGTTTCGAGCAGCTCATCCAACCAGGTGCGCGTACCCGAAGCAACGCTCCGTTTCTCTTCAACAGGCTCCAACGCATCACCATCAACGCCAATAGTGTTTTCAGAGGGAGCCTTCAGGTCGGCCAGTGTCATTTCCGGGTCACTCATGTTCATTCCCCTGTGCCATAAGCTCCGGGTAGCGGTCGTACAAGAGAAATCCCATCTGGTCCAACGGCCAGTAGCCCAGTATAGCTTTGGCGATAATGTGATCACGTGTTAAGGTGCCCCAGGCGTGCGAATCGCTGGAATTGTTGCGATTGTCACCCAGGATAAAGTACGCCCCCTCCCCTACCAGCCATTCTCCGTTGTACAAGGGTGGGCCGCTGACGTAAGGTTCGTTGAGTACTACGCCATTGATGAAAACCCGCCCATCCCGAATGGTCACGCGCTCACCGGGAAGTCCGATGATGCGCTTGATGTAAGGCATGGTGCCGTTCGTCTGGGGCGGGCGTACTACAACGACGTCGCCCCGTTGAGGCTGGCCGAACCAATAGCTCACCTTACTGGCCAGGACGAACTCTCCATCGGTCAGCGTAGGGACCATGCTCTGGCCATGGACCTGATAACGCCCGCTAATCAGGTTAAGTCCCAAGAGCAGGACCAGGATGACCGGCAGGGTCATAGCGACCTCCGTCAACCAGGAGCGCCATACTGGTGTCCTGGGCACATGGGCATCAACACTCAACATATTTCGTTTTCTATCTCCAACTCTTTTGCAGGAACTGATACTCTCAGCCCTTGATTGAAAAGCATTATAAGCCCAATCACCAAAGCCGCAACTCTATCTGGAGAGGGGCTTTTCCGATCCACACCTGGGTGCTTCAGAGCCTTGAGCGGTAAAGTCACCGGCTTGATTATGGCGTTTTCCAGTATCTACCCACCCTACCCCAAAGGGGCGATACAGGGCAGACTTTTCAGTCTGATTCACACCGAGACATGGAGCAATGAATCTTTATGGCTTCGTGTCTCTGAGTGAGGAAAGAAAATCGGCAATAGTTTAGCGCATTTTCCACAGGCAGTTACTTTTTCCACTTGAATTCTGACTGCAATCAGGTAGAATGACGGCCATGCGATCAGTCTATTGGGTTTTAGAAGGCCTTTTAGCCGGAAGACCGGGGCCCACCTATGCACCGTGGGACCCGGCGGAGCTGTATGCCGGGGGCATCGGCGCTATCATATCCCTGGCTGAAGAAGTTCCGGTGGACGACCTGAACGGTTATCCCTTCCAGCACTATCGCTACGCTTTCCCGCCCATCTTGCTAAGCAGTTCGGGATTGCAGAAGGCCTTCATCTACCAGGCCCTGCCAGTATGGCGCCAACTGGATGCGTTACTCCAGGCGCATATCCCCACACTGGTGCACTGCTACGCCGGGCGAGACCGCACAGGCGCTGTCCTGGCCGGGTATCTGGTCCTCTACCGCAGCCTGGAACCCGATCAGGCCATCCGCCACGTGCGTCAGGTCAATCCATATGCCATGGAAGCCGAAGGTTATGCCGACGCCGTGCGGCTTCTGCGGCCCAGGCAATTCCCAGACCCGCGCACCCTGTTGTAATGTCCTTCAGTTCCGCCAGGAAAAAGCATGAAAACCGCATCACCTGCTATGGATTAAGGGATTTTTAAGATATGAAGAGCATTTTTGAAAGCCTGCGCAAGACGCGCAACACCATATTTGGACAAATCAGCAGTCTGCTGGGAGCCGGCGACCTGACCGAGGAGACCTGGGAGGACCTGGAGGCCCTGCTACTCCAGGGCGATGTAGGTGTGGAAACCACCCAGGTGTTGCTCAGCCGACTGCGCCAGCGCGCAAAAGAGGAGGGTATCATCCGCTCCCAGGACCTGCAGCGCCTGCTGCGCCAGGAGATTCTGGCCCTGCTGCCCGAAGCGCCTCCTTTGAACCTTGACTGGCCGCTGGCCGTTATCCTGATTGTAGGAGTCAATGGATCGGGAAAAACCACCAGCATTGCCAAGCTGGCGGCGATGTTGCAACGCCAGGGACGACGGGTTTTGCTGGCCGCCGGGGACACGTTCCGCGCGGCGGCGATCGAGCAGCTCAAGGTCTGGGGCGAGCGCGTCGGCGTGCCGGTCATCAGTGGGCCGGCGGGCGGCGATCCCAGCGCCGTCACCTTCGATGCGCTGGAAGCCGCTCAGGCGCGTAAACTGGATACGGTCATTGTAGATACCGCCGGACGCCTGCATACCCAGCACAATCTGATGGCCGAGCTGGAAAAAATCCGCCGGGTCATCGCCCGGCGCGTAGCCTGGGCCCCACACGAAGTCCTGCTGGTCCTGGATGCCACGACGGGCCAGAACGGCCTGCTCCAGGCCCGGCAATTCATGGCCGCGGTTAAGGTTACCGGCATCATCCTCGCCAAACTCGATGGGAGCGCGCGCGGCGGCATGGTTCTGGCTATCGGCCAGCAGCTCGGCCTGCCCGTGCGCTTTGTCGGTACCGGCGAGGGACTGGAGGACTTCGCGCCCTTCGACCGGGAGGCTTTTGTCGAAGGTCTGTTGGGCAAAGACGCATGAACTTTTCAAGAGTAACGAGGGAAAAAGCATGAATAACCTGCAAGAAAGACTTGAAACTCTGGCCTCATCCATCAACACTATCTGGAGGTCACTTTGACTTACCTGACCAGATTGAAGAAATGAAACGTCTGGAGGAACAGGCTGCGGCGCCTGATCTCTGGAACGATCCGCAGCAGGCTCGCGAGGTGATGCAGCGCCTGGCTGCGTTACAGGAAAATGTGGATTACTGGTCACGATTGCGCCGGGCCATTTACGACGCCCAGGAGCTGCTGGCCCTGGAAGATGAGGAGCTCCTGCCGGAACTGGAGGCCGAAGTTGAGCGCCTGGAGAAAGAGTATGCTCAGGCCGAATTCCGCCTGCTGCTTTCCGGCCCACACGATAAGGGCGACGCCTTGCTGGCCATTCACGCCGGAGCCGGCGGTACCGACTCCCAGGACTGGGCTGCCATGCTCCTGCGCATGTACCTGCGCTGGTGCGAACGCCGGGGCTATAAAGTCGAGTTCCTGGACCAGACCGACGGTGAAGAGGCCGGTATTAAAAGCGTTCTGCTCAACGTCCGCGGCTTGTACGCCTACGGCTACTTACGGGCCGAGCGGGGCGTACACCGGCTGGTGCGCCTCTCCCCCTTCGATGCCGCGCACCGGCGCCACACGTCTTTTGCCCTGGTCGAAGTATGGCCCGACATCGGCGACACCATTGAGATTGAGATCCGTCCCGAAGACCTGGAAATCGAGACCTTCCGGGCCTCCTCGGCTGGTGGGCAGCACGTGCAGAAAAACGAAACCGCCGTGCGCATCCATCACATTCCCAGCGGCCTAATCGTCTCCTGCCAGAATGAGCGTTCACTGACCCAAAACCGCGAAAACGCCCTGCGCGTGCTCAAGGCCCGGCTGTACGAGATGGAAGAGGAAAAACGCCGCGAACAAATCGCAGCCCTGAAAGGCGAACACCGCGATGCCGCCTGGGGCAACCAGATTCGCTCCTACGTCCTGCACCCTTACCAGATGGTCAAAGATCACCGCACCGACTACGAAACCGGCAACACCCAGGCCGTGCTGGATGGGGATATCGACGCCTTCATCGAAGCCTACCTGCGGGCCTCCATCCAGGCGTAATGGTAATCATGCTGGCGCCCGGATGCGCCAGCATGGTTCGGATAAAGGGGATCAGCATCAAATTAACCAGACTGGCGATTTCTGCATGTCCGATTACTGCGACCGTTTCATCCATAACCAAAAGCATTTTGACGCCGTCATCGAACACATCCACCCAAATCCGGTCAAGGCCGGACTGGTGGCTGATCCAGAAGATTGGCCCTGGTCAAACACCGCCGAAAATGCTGGGAGCGCATCCATCCCGGATGTGGTCCGAATGCCAGCAAACGCGGACGGGACGTCCGCGCCCCCAGGACTGCCGGGGCCGATCCCATGCCCATCCCAGCCTTCACCAAATGC
>DAOTZR010000056.1:0-15962 GCA_034434315.1 Anaerolineae bacterium | reverse complement strand
AACCGGGTATTTCTTTGGTCTGGGCATGGTTTCCTCTCCTCTCTGGGTCCTGTAGAGGGAAGGATACCATTAGAAACCACCGTGGTCAAGTAGTAGTCTATCCCCGCACGATGGGTTTGAAAGCGACAGTGCTACAGGGGAACCTGACTACCTAATTTCTTTGCAGGAGGGTTATATGCCACCTAAACCAGAGATTAATCCCAGTGACTATGATGTATTCCGCAACGATTTGCTGGATATCGAAGCCGATGCCTGTTGTACCAGCATCGAGTGCGCCGTGCGCAGTATCCTGGAGAACATCGGTGAGGATCCCGACCGTGAAGGCCTGCAACGCACACCGGAGCGGGTCGCCCGCATGTATGCGGAGTTGACTGCAGGGTACCATGTAGACCCGGTCAGGCTCATCAACGATGCGATTTTCGACGTGGCTTACGATCAGATGGTGGTGGTAAGGGATATCGAGTACTACAGCCTGTGTGAACACCATCTGCTGCCCTTTTTGGGCCGGGCTCACGTGGCCTATATCCCCGACGGTCGGGTGATTGGGCTGAGCAAAATTCCGCGCATCGTGGAAATGTTCGCGCGCCGTCTGCAAGTCCAGGAACGTCTGACGCAGCAAATCGCCGAGTTCCTGAATGAGACGCTGCACCCGCAAGGGGTGGCGGTAGTGATGGAGGGCTTGCATCTATGCAGCGCCATGCGCGGGGTCAAAAAGGCACAGGCGCGCATGGTCACCAGCGCCATGCTCGGCGTGTTCCGCGAAAATCAGAGTACGCGCACCGAATTCTTCAACAACATTGGCCGCAAGGCGGTGAGTTTCTGATGCGTTATGCCGTTGTGCTGGCCCAGCGGGTAGAGGCGCGCCTGACGCAAGACGGTTGGACGCTGGCAGTAGCCGAATCCTGTACCGGCGGGTTGCTGGGCGCTACTTTAACGCGCGTACCGGGCAGTTCAGCCTGCTTTTCCGGTGGGGTGATTGCGTATGCTAACGCCCTCAAGGTCCAGCTTTTAGGCGTGGATGCGGAGCTGTTGGAGCGCTACGGAGCGGTCAGCGCCGCCGTTGCCGAGGCAATGGCGCAGGGGGTGCGCCGGCTCTGCGGGACCAACCTGGGACTCAGCGTGACCGGCATCGCTGGTCCTGGCGGGGGCACGCCACAGAAGCCCGTTGGTCTCACCTACATCGGCCTGGCTGCCGCCGGGGGGTGCTGGAGCTGGGAACATCGCTGGCAGGGCACGCGCTACGCCAATCAAGTCGCTTCGGTCACGGCGGCGTTGGAACATCTCCTGGCCTATCTCGAAGCCGGAAACTGGCCGCGCTAAGCCCAACCTTTCAGAGCGATTGCATCCCGGACCGGTAGGAAAGCAGCCGGCTAACACAGGAAAAATGATGGTTTGACCGGACCATAAGGGGGGCGCTCTATCCGTCGTCCCCCCTATCGGCTCGAGCACTGCAAGGGCCAGTCAGAAGTCTGCTGGCCCGAACGAACCTCAGGTTTCCGAGCAGGCTTCCCGGCGAAGCGCGGCGATCTGACAATCCAGCAATAAACGCAAACGCTGCGCGGCTTCCGAACGCACTTCCAGATGGGGGAAAAAGCCCTGGCGTAAGTCGTGAACTGTGCGCTGAAGGTCCCCAGAGTTAAGCACAGGCTGGTGTACCAGTTTTTGCGCGGTCAGGCGCAGCACACGCAGAAATTCTTCCAAAGCGCTAACCTCCGCCAAAGCCGCGCTGGCTGCTCCCCGTCCAGGAACCAGGCGCAGGGCTGGCCGCTGCTGCACACTTTGCAAGAGCGCCTGCCAGGCTTCCCAATCCAGATCGGGCGTGACTATGGGCGGTTCGCGCAACACGACCGTATCACCGGTAAACAGGAGGCGCACGTCAGCGAGCCAAATCCAGAGGCTGCCAGCGTAAGGCCCGCCGGTAACGCTTTCCAACACGAGAGGACGGGAACGCCAGTGCAACCGGACTTTATCATGCACGGCCAGATTCACCCGCTTGGGCGGATAAAGGGAGGTCTCCAACCCCAGACGCAGACGCCGGGCATGGGTGTGAACGAACTCATTCCAGATCCGTTCATCCGCGGCCAGGGCATCCAGACGTCGTAACGTCGCGGTGCTGACTATAAGCGGGAGTGAGCAGGCCAGAGCTCCCAGAATGCGTTCCGGCGCCAGATCGGTAAGGACAGCCCAGCGCACAGGCATACCAGCCTGGGCCGCGGCCAGTTCCAACCAGTGTTGCCGCGCCTCAGGCTGAGGCGGAACATCCACAGTGATAGCTCCGCGCTGTGTTACCACCAGGCCCAAATTGTAAGGAGCCAGATCCCTTTCAACAAATACCCCGTCTGCCACCTGTTGCATAGCTCACCCTTATCTAGCATGATAGAGATGAAAACGAGATTGAACGCCCCGCGTTAAAAGTCACATCACCGTCAGGCCATCCAGGGCGGAAAGCAGCGCCTCCGCATTGGACAGGGACACGCCGCCCTGAGCGACCTGAGGCGCCCCCCCGCCTTTGCCGCCCAGGGACTCGAGCAGCGCGCGCAGCAAGGCTCCGGCGTTCAGCTCCGGCCAGTCGTCACTGCGCGCGCAGACTAGCTTCACGGCCTGAGCCGGACCGCAGGCCAGGAGCACCAGGGTCTGCGGACGGGCGCGCAGGTGACCCGCAATCCAGCGCGCTTCCTCAAAGCTGCGTTCTGGCCAGTAGGCACGAATGATTTTGCGTCCCTGGACCAGAGGAGTCGCTTCCCAGAGAGCCGCCGCTTCAGCTTCCAGCAGCGCTTCTTTGAGACGGGATACGTCCTTGCGCAGGGCCTTCAGCTCCTCCTGCAGGCGGGTCACCGCCGCGGGAACTTCCTCCTGTCCCACCGTAAGGGCCAGGGCTACCTGCTGCATCAGATGCAGCGTCTGCCGGTGAGCGCGCAAAGCGCGTTGACCACAGACGAAGCTCACCCGCACCCCGCCCTTGTAGCGCTCCAACGCCACAATCTTGAGTTGTCCGATTTCACCTGTTTGCTGGACGTGCGTGCCCCCACAGGGATTGGCATCGTAACCGGCGATGACGATGATGCGCACTTTACCGGTTACCTGAGGCGGACGGCGCAGGTGAAAACGTTCCAGATCGTCGGGGTCCACCAGATGAACCGTAACGGGACGGTTTTCCCAGATAACCTGATTCGCCTCATCCTCGATGGCCAGCGCTTCGTCCCAGGTCAGGGAGGTGCGCTCCAGGTCAATCGTGCTCACATCGCGCCCCAGATGAAAACTCACGGTAGGGGCCTGCAAACGCCGCAAAAAAGCCGCCGAGAGCAGATGCTGGCCCGTGTGCTGCTGCCGATGGTCACGGCGGCGCTCCTCGTCAACCTGCCCGACTACGGTAGCCCTCTCTGGAAGGGCGAGCGGCGCGGCCAGAAGGTGCCAGATCATCCCCGTGTCTTCGTCTGCCCACACCTCCACGACGGGAACGCCATTGAGGCTGCCGATATCGTGCGGCTGTCCGCCGGAAGTGGGGTAAAAAGCTGTCCGATCCAGGCGCACGGCTGGGCCGCGCGGCGTGGATTGCTGTTCCAGCAACACAGCTTCAAAGTGCAGTTGATAGGCGTCCGTGTAATACAAACGTTCGGTCATAAAACTCCAACCTCCCTACCCCGTATTTCCGGCGGGATGAGCGCCCTGAGCAGGCAGGTCCAGGGGGATCGTAAATTTGAATGTAGCCCCCTCTCCTGCCTCGCTTTCCAACCAGATCCGCCCGCCATGGGCCTCAATCGCCATCTTACAGAAGGCCAGCCCAAGCCCGGTGCCGCGTATCCCCCTTTGGGCGTGCCCACGGACAAATTCCTGAAAAATGTTGGCCTGTTCTTCCGGGGGAATACCAGGGCCCTGGTCCTTAACGGCAAAAGACCACACCCTGGCCTGAAGGTCTTTCTGAATGGTTAAGGTAATGTCCGTGCCGCTGGGCGAAAACTTGCTCGCATTGTCCAGCAGGTTAATCAGGACCCGGCGTAAGAAATCGCGGTGTGCCACCATCTCGGCGTTGGGTGGATCTATCTGAATGTTGAAGCGTTGACGCCGGCTTTCGAAGAGACTGAGCACCGACTCTTCGACATCAGCCACCAGATGATCCAGGGAAAAGGCTTCAAAGCTTATGTCCGTATGTCCTGCTCCCATGCGGGCCGTATCCAGCAGGTTTTCAACCAGATCATTCATGCGCGTCAGGCTCCGGCGCGCCAGCCGTAAAGCCCCCTCCCATAGAGCACGATCTTCCGGCCCGCATTCTGCCGCCATGTCCAGACTCGCGCGCATGACGCCAAGGGGATTGCGCAGGTCGTGGACGATCATGCGATTCAGGCGCGAACGCACTTCAGCCAGTTCCACCCGCTCGGTAACATCATGGCCCAGCCATTGATAGGCATCCTGCTGGCCATATCCCGCCAAAAGTGTGATATGCGATTCCAGGATGCACGGACCGGATGGCGTTTGCAGGAGCAATTCCCACACCGGCTGCTTACCAGAAGACAGGTCGGCAACAATCTGGAAAAAGCGCTCTGGCGTCAACTGAAGCAGACTAAAGGCATCATCGCCGGGCTGTAACTCTTGCCCGAAAAGCTCGCGCGCTGCGCGATTAGCCTCCAACAGGCGCCCCTGGGCATCAAAAACCAACAGAGGCGCAACATTCAGATCGAATAAGTTCTGATAGCGTTGTTCGGCCTTTTGCACCTGTTCAAACAGACGGGCATTTTGCAACGCCGAGGCCGCCAGAGCCGCCAGGGAGATCATGCTATCGCGCAATTCGGCAATATCCGTATCCGGGCGCGGATTAATCATCTCCATGACGGCTACAATTTCATCTCCCATCCGCACAGGCAGGGCGTAAATGGACTGGGTCGAAAAGCCTGTCTGCTTATCCACCATGCCATAGAAACGCGGATCGTTGGACACGTCGGGCACCCAGACGGGCTCGCCCTGTTGGGCCACCCATCCAACCAGACCTTTACCTTTAGGAACCCGCACACCCACGATTTTGTCCCCGGCTCCGCCCGAAGCCGCTTTGAATAGCATACTGCCATCCGGTTGGGCCAGGGCAATGGAAATCGCTTCGGGTTGAATTTGCTCATAGGCCAGGCGCATCAGGGTTTCCAGGATTTGGTCCGTTTCCAGGACGGTGTTCAGGATGCGCGTGGCTTCGTACAGGAACGCAAGGCGCTCCAGGGCCTTCTGGGTCCATTCTATAAGCAGCGCGTTATGTAAAGCCGAAGCCAGGTGATCGGCAAAGGCGGTCAGCAAACGCAGGTCCTCAGCATCATACCGCATCACCTTATGGCTACCCAGGATGAGCAGGCCCATGGCGGCGCCTCTGGAGAAGAGCGGCGCCAACACCCAGGAACGACATTCGGGGTCACTGATGAGCGTGAGCCAGTAGGCCGGCTGAGGCTGCAATTCAACAATCACCGGCTGCCCGGCACGAAACACGTCCCGCAAAACGGGATTTTCTCCCAGGTAAATCCTGGATGGAGCATGTTCTGCAAGTTCAGCTACACCGCCATACCGGGCGACGACGGTCAGGGTGTCAGTGCCACCCAGAAGCACTACCGCACTATCATAAGGGACCAGGAGGACCAGGTGTTCCAGGGCCTTGGAGAGCAAATGCTCCGATCCCGTCGGTTGGGCCAGGGAACGTGTGGCTTCAATCAGGCCGGACAATTTGCTTTCTGAAGCGCGCGTGGCCTGTAATGAAGCTTCCAGGGCCTCCTGCCGCTGTTCATCTTGCATGCGCATGACTTCCAGGCGGATAATCAGACGTAGCCGGCCCAAAAAGACAATCAGGGAAACCAGGGTGGCCATGCCTAAGGCATAGGCATAATGGATCATATCCCCAACCACGAATTGCCCATGGACCAGCACCCCCCATGTTCCCAGGGTAGCACTCAGCATGATCAGATACCAGTCGGGAGAAATCAGCAAAAACCCCAGGCCTACGATCAGGAGCATGAAGTTAGTACTGTGCTTGATGTCCCCGGTAATGAACTGATGAGCAGCGCTGTTGAGCAAAACGATCAGGGCGACAAAAGCGCTGAGCGGGTGGACCAGACGAACCGGCAAGGCTTTGCGGAACAGGAGGGCCACCAGGCCCCACAGCAGAACAGCACTGAGCGCTGCCAGGAGGCCCAGGATTGAGGCCTGTTCAGGCGGCAGAAAGATGCGATGCGACAGGCTCAACACCAGGTACATCATCCCCAGAAACACCGCCGCAAAAGGCAAAATATCCCCTACAGCGGCGGCCCAGGCCCGGCGCAGGCGGTCTGGCGGAAGTGCCTTGAAGTACCTGGTGATCAGGGCCTCAATCAAAGCTGACCAGCTCCTTTCCTTGCAGCCGCTCGCGGATGCGTTGGGTGAGCAGGCTGAGATGTTCGCCATTGGCTACAAAGTCCAGGCGGTCCACCGGAACGGTTAGAACCGGACACAGCGTGAAATGCTCCACCCATTCCTCGTAGAGCTTATTCAAGTGCTCCAGATACTCCCGCGGGATTTGACGTTCGTAATAGCGATTGCGCTGCTGAATGCGCGCGAACAACGTATCTACCGACGCCTTCAGGTAGATTACCAGATCCGGCGGCGGCAAAATGGCCGTCACCGCCTCGTACAGTTCGTGATAAGTCAGGTAATCACGTTCATGCATGTAGCCTTGCAAATAGAGATTGCGCGCAAAGACCTCAGCATCCTCATAAACCGTGCGGTCCTGAATCACCGAATTGGGGCGATCGAGCAATTGTCGGTGATGCAACAGGCGCCGCGCCAGAAAGAAAATCTGCGAGTGAAAACTCCAACGTTGCATATCGTTGTAGAAGTCAGCGAGATAGGGGTTATCGGCCACGCTTTCCAAAAAAGCCTCATAACCCAGACGTTGACTGAGCAGCGTACTCAGGGTTGTCTTCCCCGCGCCGATATTTCCAGCAATCGCAATGAAGTATTTTTTCATAGCTCTCTCATTCAACCCTTATTTTATGCCTGGAGCAGGCCTCGTCTCGACTGGTATGAGCCAGACGACCATGCTTTGTCAGCCATGGACTATTTTGGCCGCCCTGGCCCTCATCTCCCTCCGCTCCCCTCGCCTCTCCCCAATTGGGAAGGGACAGGGGCAGGGGGAATGGCGAAGGCCAGAGTCAGCGCCTACAAGCCCAGAACCATTAGCGTTGAAAACAGCAAAATCCGGTTTAACAGCGTCTAGGAACGCATCTCGAACGGCGTGAAAATGCTTTCCGATTCCGCCAGAGGCAAATATACGACGAACTCGCTCCCTACGCCCGGCTCACTGTTCACGGTCACATGGCCCCCGTGGGCTTCGACGATTTCCCATACCAGGGCCAGCCCAATCCCCATGCCGCCCACCCGGCGGCGCATGGAGCCATCGACCTGGTAGAAGCGCTCGAAAATACGGGTGAGTTGCTCTGGGGCAATTCCTACACCTTCATCCTTGACGGCGATGATCGCCTGCCCGGCCTCACCCTGGACGGAGATACGCACCTCATCCCCCGGCTCGCTGAATTTGATGGCGTTTTCGACCAGGTGCGAAATTGCCAGGCGCAGGCGGGACCGGTCACCGCGCACGGTCAAGACTTCCATCGGCACGGAGAGACTGAGCGAAATCTGATTGCGCCGGGCGGCGTTGGTAAATTCAGTGATGATTTCCGCCATCAGGGCACCGAGGGCAATCGGTTCGACGCGCTCCGGCTGAATGCCCCCGTGGAAAACGGTCAACCCCTGAATCATGCGATTCAAATCGCTGGAGCGCTGATAAATCACATCTACGGCATGGCGTTGTTGGCTCGAAAGCTCCCCCAGGGTCCCATCCTGCAGCATTTCCGCATAGCCCAGGATCAGGCCCATGGGGGTGCGCAGCTCGTGACTCACATTTTGCAGCATCTGCGTGCGCACATCGTTTAAATGTTGTGCCTCCTCGTAAGCACGCTGTAACTCCTGTGCCTGGGCCAGCAGTTGTTCTACAAGGCGGGCATTTTCCAAAGCCAGGGCCGTTTGATTCACCAGGGCCTGGACCCAGGGCTCCTGCTCTTCAGTCAGGTTGGACGGCAGCGCCATGAGCAGACATCCCAGGAGTTTTCCCGCCGTGCGTAAGGGATAAAAGCGGTATGTTGTCTGCGGATCCAACCGCGACCAGGCTGCGCTTGCAATACCCATGGTTCTGGCTTTCTCACACGTCTGGTGCAGATCCAGGTTCGCTTCCAGCTCTATTTCGGTCAGCAAAAACTCAATCGGCAAATCCGGGAGCAGAGGATCCGTCCTCTCCGGGCTGACCGGCAAACCGGACTGCCATGTGGGATGGAGCTGGTAAGTTTCATCCAGCATCCCTACCTCGATATGCGCCGTAAGCTCCGAAAGCAGCGTGTCCGTGAGCAGCTCAACCAGGCTCTCGGTGGAACGGGTCGCTGCCATCAAACGCCCGACGCGCACCAGACGTTCCAGGCGTCCCCGGACCTGCAGGCTTTTTTCGTAAAGCCGCGCATTCTCCAATAACACGCCCAGCTCGGTCGCCAGGGATTCCAGGAAACGCATGAACTGCGGACGATCCAGGCTGACGGGTTGGGAGGCGCCCAGGGCGAACACCAGGGCGGGCTCCCCCTCCACCCGCACCGGAATCGCGTAAAGCTCGCGCAGAGGCCGTCCCAGCCAGGTGCTGGCCGCTTCTCCACTTAGCCATAACGGCATCCCAGCCCAGACATCGGCCCAGGGCGTGTCCCGCAAAGGCCGATCCGGAAAAGGCCAGTGCTCCCCAGCTTCCAGGGGAACAAGCGTGCCTTCTGTCGAACGGGTCAAGAACGCCTGATAGGGGAAGGGTAGGGCCTCACGCAGCAGACGCGCGGCCTGAGTCAGGACCTCGTTCTGCTGCAGGGCCGAGGCCTCCAGCATCACCTCACGCAAGAGGCGCGTCTCTTCCAACCGGCGCTGCAAAGTCTCGTACAGGCGCGCATTGACCAGCGCATTGGCCAATTGATCGGCCATGATCTGCAGGGCGGTGAAATCGTCCGGGGAAAAGGCTCCCGCTTCCGTAGATTGAACATCCAGCACCCCCAGGACCTCGCCCCGGTGACGCATCGGCAGGGAGATTTCGGAGCGCGTGTGCGGCAGGAACACATTGACGAAGTGCACCTTATCCTCACCCACATCCAGCGCAATGCGCGGCGCACCGGTCGCCGCGACGTAGCCGACCATGCCTTGCGCTCCGACTTTCAGCTTGTGCCCCAGTTCTAGCAGACGTTGCCCGCCCTCACTGTTCGACGCCCGCAAAACCGCATATTCACGTCTGTCGTCTATCAAAAAAATGCCCACGTGATAAAAGCCAAACTGGGCACTGATAAGATGAGCCACACGTTGCAGCAAATCATTGGGATCAATGAGCACCGTGGCATCGCGACCTACCGTAGCCACGGCCTCCAGGCGTACCAGGCGCCGCTGTGACTCCGCCCAGGCCTGGAGCCCCTGCAAAGCCTGAGCTGCCACCCGCGCCAGGACGCGCAAGCCCAGGCGCTGTGCGTCGTGCAGGGTGATGGCCTCCGCAAGCGGCCAGAGCACGCCGTAGGATTCAGCCGGCTGCACCAGCAAGGGGTAGAACAAGATGCGCCGCACATCGGTCTCCAGGCCAAGGGTCTTGCTTTCCAGGATCTCCGCTTCGGGCATGCGTTTCAGCAGCTCAGGCAAATGGTCAGCCCAGGTTTTGGCCCAGGACACAGAGTCGCTCAGCTCCATCCCGGTGTCTGTGGCGTGCCAGAAAACACCTTCCCCGTCGAACTGCAAAAGGTGCCTTACAGCAGCCAGAATATCCTGAAACAGAGCGTTGGTATCCATGAATTCACCTCGTCCGAAGGGCGCTTCCTACCTCTCCTCAGGCGCAGATAAACCCAGGCGTTGCGCCAGCACCCGCAGAGCCTGATCGGCACGGCGCAATCCTGAACGCATTTCCTCGGTAATCCCATCTGGCCCCAGCGGAGGCCGCTGCATCATCGCTGCCCCAATCTGACCTACGGCGGCACTCAGGGCCATGAAATCACAGACCGCCTCCCAGTTCAATGCCTCGATAGACGTTGGGGCAAGCGCCTGAGGTCCAGGTTGCCAGGCCGGGGCGGGCAGCGCGGCGACGTCCAGAGGCAGGGCGGGCTGTTGGATTCCCGCCAGGGCCGCGCGGATCTGAGCCTCAATGCTCTCCAGGTCTTCGGGACGACGCACAAAATCCAGATGATTGGCATCCAGAATCAGCAAAGGAGCGGCGCTGTAACCCTGAAAGAAGCGTTCGTAAGCCCCTCGCAACGCCTCGATGTAGGCCCGATCCATGCCCCGTTCGTAAGGCCGATCCCGCATGGCAATCCGCGCCATGAGCGTATCCGTATCGGCGCGCAAATACACCATCAAATCTGGCTGGCGAATTTTCTCCGCCAAAGCCTCATACAGGCGTTCGTACATGGCCAGCTCGTCACCGGTAAGGTTCAGGTGCGCAAAAAGACGGTCCTTTTCAAAACAATAATCGGCAATGACGCTGGTCTGAGCCGCCTGGGCCTGGGTGGCCTGCTGCTGACGGTAGCGACTTAATAGAAAAAAGATTTGTGTCTGGAAAGCGTACCGGGCGCGATCGGCGTAAAAGTCGGAAAGAAAGGGATTTTCATCAAAAGCCTCTAAGACCAGGGAAGCCCGAAAACGCGGTTGAAGCAGACGGGCCAGGGTGGTCTTACCCACACCAATCACGCCTTCGACAACGATATAGACCGGTTTTTCGCCCAAACTCACGTTCCATCCCCCCAATGGATATGCTGTAGGTGCCCAAAGCATACCCCGAAAGCAGGGAAAGTCAAAAAATACAACCTGGCTCGCCCCCGGAATAGCGAGGAGGAATGGCTTGGTGTGGATGCTTAAACGCCTGAGACCTTCATGGTCAGAGGGGATAAAGCTGCGGTCCCTGGCCCACCTGAATCTACCACCACACTTCAGGACCGGAGCGGAACATCAGCGCAGGGCCTGGGCCAGGCGCGCCCATTCCTCCAGGGCCAGCGTTTCGGCCCGCCGGGATGGATCCAGGCCGGCCTGGCGCAACGCTGCCTCGACCTCCGGGCCAGGGCGGCCCAGGGCCGAAGCCAGGGTGTTGCGCAACTGCTTGCGTTTCTGAGCAAAACCCGCCCGCACCACCGTGAAAAACCACGTCATATCCTCCACGGGGATCGGAGGCCTGGCATACGTATCCAAACGCACGACAGCCGATTCCACCTGGGGCGGCGGATAAAAAGCACCGGGCTTGATGCGGAACAGAAGGCGCGGGGCGGCATAGACCTGGACACTGACGGCCAGCAGGCTCATCTCTCCCGGTCGGGCCACCATGCGCTCAGCCACCTCTTTCTGTACTGTCAGCACCAGCCGCGCCGGGCGCACGGGCGCTTCCAGCAAATGCCGCAATACGGCAGCCGTAATGTAGTAGGGGAGATTGGCCACCACATGAAAATGTTCCAGGCGCGTGCCCCACAGAGGCGGGGCCGGGGCAGGCTCCACGCCCAGCAGCGCAGGTATATCCAGGGTGAGGATGTCCCCATGCACCAGATGTACCTGCGGTAAAGACCCCGTGATGTCCCGCAAAACGGCGATCAGGTGCGGGTCCGTTTCGACGGCGATCACCTGTCCGGCACGGCGGGCCAGCTCCAACGTCAGAGCCCCCAAACCGGCACCAATCTCCAGCACCGTATCCTCCGGCCCGGATTCAGCCCCGGCGGCGATGCGCGCCAGCAAAGCCGGGTCGCTCAGAAAATTCTGGCCCAAGGCCTTACGCGGCGCCAGGCCATACCGACGGAGCAGGGTGCGGGGATCGTCAGCCATCTCAGGGTATGATGTAAGGGAAATAGTAGGGGACCGGTTCCAACAGGTAGACATCCACCCAGTTGTACCAGAGGCGGAGATTGTCATCATCGTAGCCCAGGTCAACCCGTCGTCCCACGATAGCGCCACCGGTATCTTCGGCAGCGCCACATCCGTAACCGGGAATGTAAAGTTGGGTGTGCAGGGGAATGACACTCGGATCCACGGCGACGATGCCGTAGCCCATGGGCAAACCGGTGCGCGTGCGCCCATACCAGGGCGAATCAGGCGGGGTCCCCGCCGTCGAAGCGCTGTAAGAGGTCGCCAGAACGCGGATAACGCGCCAGTAGTAAACCGTGCCACATTCAGTTTGCAAGGGACGCAACACAACCTTCGCCCCATAGCCCATGATGCGACTTTTCGTCGGCTTGACCACGCTCTGGCCCTCGATCCAGCGCGCCACCTCCTGCCCATTTTCAAAGCGCACGCGAATGCGCTGCTCCAGAATACCCGGTTCCCCCTCTTCCAGCAGCGCCTGATGATCCAGCTCCAAATCATAGTCGGGGCGCCATTCCGTATCGAAGGGGATGGGACTCTGCTGGACATAGACCCGTTCATTCACCCGCACAACCTTGACCTCCAGGTCAGCGGTGACCGGTGCATCCAGGTCGGGTTGCGTGTAATCTTTGCCGTTGAGGACGACACCCAGATCCGCCAGCACATCCCCTACCCGGTCGCGATGCGTGCGGGCCTGGATGGTCCGTCCATCAACCTGCAACACGATGGGGATTGAGCGCTCCAGACGAACCCGCATTCCCGCCTGCACCGGCGTCGCCGGATCGGGATAAATCCGATCCGCCAGATAAATGCGCATACCGGCGCGGGTCAACGCCTCACCCACGGTCGGGGCATCGGTGTAGAAGCGCGTCACAACGCCGTTCTCCTCCAGGGCAATTTCAACGGCGCGCCGCACCACGATGCGGTTGCGCGTCCCCGGCGGGTCGGAAGGAAGCGGGGCTTTTATCTGGAGGCTATCGTGAGGCTGCAGGACGATGCCCGCCGCGGCCAGAATATCGGCGGGAAGGGCGTCGGTCGTATACAGCAGGCGTTCTTTTCCGTCCGCAACCAGGATCACGGGCTGCGCTCGCTGTACGCGAATGGTCATGCCGTCTTGCAGCGGGGTGTCCAGCGGCGGATCGAGGCGATCTTCCGGCCTCAGGGTCAGGCCACGGTCAAGCAACAATGCCCGTACTGTAGGCTGATGCGTGGCCAGCGTCTGGGGCACGCCATCCAGTTCCAGGACGACGTGCATCAAAGAGGCCTGATAGCCCGCAGCGATACCCGTCAGCAAGAGCAGTACGGTTAACCCTGTGATCCAGCGCAAATCTATCCCACCTGCTTGCGTTTCTGAACAAAAAAACGGGGTGACGCGCTCACCCCGTTGCGGGGAGATGATCGCCGAGGGGTGACGAGGGACAGGCTACCCTGCGGCACCCAGGCATTCCTCCTTACCGTTGCTTCCTCCCGGACCTGGCGGGGTTCGCAGGCGCCTGCCGCGCAGGACCCACCCCCCGGCACCCTTCGAGGATCATCTCTCCGTATGTCCATAACCAGGGTTATCTTAACCGGAATTTGCGACTTGTCAAGGAGCTGACGCGCGCAACCGGGAGCCTATATCAGGTGAACAAGTGAGGGGGTTGTTTCTTGCCCAGTTTCCTGATGGGTTCTCCGCGTCGGCGTTGCGGTAACGGCGGGTAGGGAGAGGCCCCCGTGCCGGCCCGGGTTCGGGGCGACTACAGGGGGGGCGCCCCCACCCCAACAATGATACCGTGCATATGATCGAACATGATCCCCCAGACACCTTAGGCCTGGTGTTGCTGGTCATTGTGCGTGCGGCCAACATTCAAGACCGCGATGGCGCCAGGCTGCTCCTGGAGAAAGCCCAGAAACGTTGCCCTCATCTGCGCCTCTGGGCAGACGGCGGGTATGCCGGTAAACTCGTCGCTTGGGTGAAGACATTCTGCCATTGGATTCTGGAAATCGTCAAACGCAGCGATGACGTGAAAGGGGTTCACGTGCTCCCGCAGCGGTGGGTGGTCGAGCGCACCTTTGGCTGGCCCGGTCGCTACCGGCGCTTGAGCAAGGATTACGAAGGGTTGCCGGAAAGCAGTGTCGCCATGATTCTACATTGCCATGATTCACCCGATGGTTAGACGGCTGAGGCGTCAGGCTCAACCAGCCAGGGCCTGACCAGACGCTGTTCCGAGCAGCCTGGCGCAGAGCTGGGGCCTGGCCATGCTCTCTCTGCGCGGATCGTTATGCGCGCACTGCTCACGGCCAGTCTGAGGCGCGAAAACGGCTAGAAAACGGCTGCCATGGCTCTGGTTGCGCCTTCGGCAGCCCTGTGATTGCCGAAGGGCTATCCGTAATTTGGCTTCATTCATCCCATTGGGCCCGACTGTCAGGACTTTTCAGACTGGCGCTCAGAGAAAACGGTTGCCGCTCAACAGCACCGCCGCAAGCGGCATCAGGTGCAAGCGCGTGCTAGCTACCCGCCAATAACAATCTGATGTAGTCGTACTTTCCAGTGTGCTCTTGAAAGAGAATGTGCTTTTCGGTAAATTTTGCGCGATCCCAGGTGCCGTCATCGTAGCGCTGATAGAGTTCATTGTACGGTGTGGCAGAAACGATGAAGGAATCCAGCGATATTCCCGTCCGGTTGCTGGTTTTCGCCACTTCTTGCGCCAGTTGGGGCAGCCGCTCGTGCAGGCGGGCTTTGTCATCGTGAATATAGGCTTTTGCCTGCAACATGCCGTGCGGCTCAACGAAGATGATGCGTTGCGTGTGTTGTTGGGGATCCACCACCCACAGGATGAAATCGGGGTAGAAGCCGCTGTTCTCGAAAAAGCCCACTCCCTTGCCCCGGCTCAAGTTGCGCAGCACATAGACTTCTTTTCCTGTCATCAGCCCATCTTTTTCTTGTTGCCAAAAAGCTCTCAAGTCGCGTACGAACTGCGCCTCGCTCTGGTTGAGCGCCGGCGGGACGGAGATGAATTTGTCCGTTTCCTGCACCAGCAGGGGCAGGTAGAGATGGCCATCGAAATGGATACGCGGCAGGTCTCGGTCTTCCTGCCGGTAGAGGCGCTCAGCTTCTGCTAACAACTTCTGGAGGGCTTCAATAAGCGCCGTGTCCGAACGCTTGACAGTGACAATGTACGCGGCTTTACCTTCCCTCACCTGGTCGCGATTGAAGGCCAGGTTGGGATCGTTTTCGTCCAGCGGGCGGTACTCCAGCGTGTGTTTTTCCCAGCGCTCGCGGCGACGGCGGTAGAAGGTATCGAGGTATTTACGCAGGATGGCGCTCACGGCTTGCTGAAGCAGTTCGCGCCCGGCAAAGGTTGTCGGATAAACAACGGCGTCATCGGCCACCAGGGTGTAGGCAATTTGCCCGATGAGTTGACGCGGCGTCTCCGGGCGGATGATCAGGTTGCGCCAGCCCTGGCGGGCTTTGTACTCCAGCAAGTCCAGATAGACCCGCTCCCAATCCACCAGCGCCAGGCTCTCATCGGGGATTTTCAGCTCCAGACCGGCCTGCGCGCCGACTTCGTGCAAGCCCTGCGCCGTGCTGACCATCATCTGCACGCGGACGGACATATCCACGCGCACCTTGATCTCTTTGTCGTATTCCAGCAGGAGACGCTGCTCGGCGACAAAGTCGCGGCCTTCGGGGGTGCGAGGAATGACCAGGTCCTTTTGGAGCGCCGGTTGGTTGATCCAGGTGAAGAGCGGCAGTTCGATGACCGGCTCGGTTTCCGCCCCCTCGCGTTCGAGATAGTCGCGGAATTGGGCCATGTAGTTGGCGCGCACGGCAAAGATATTGAGCGTCTCCAGCAGACCAATGTGCCGGGGATGCGGTCCCTCCAACACGGCGCTGCGCTTCAGGCTCATGTCCCGGCCTTTCAGACGCACGCCGCGGCCGAAAAGCTGGATGATTTGCGATCCCTCCTGCCGGCCGATGTTCAGCAGGCCCATGGTGGAGACGCGCCAGGAGTTCCAGCCCTCCATGAATTTCCTGGCGCCGATCAGGACGTGAATGGAAGAATCGGGGCGGTTGATGTCGTTGA
>DAOTZR010000055.1:0-5609 GCA_034434315.1 Anaerolineae bacterium | reverse complement strand
CCGTTCGGCGGCGCAGAATCTTCCAGGCTTCCTGCAGCCCGGCCAGAATACCGCGTTCGCGTAGGACGACCTCGCGGTAAGCCAGCTCCATCCAGGGCGTAAGCAAAAAGACGAGCACCATCAGCAGAATAACCACTATGAAGACAAGGCCGATGCTGATGATGGTGCCGAAGATACCCAGCGCCTCAACCTTCGTCACCCACAGGGTCAGGGGCAAAAGGGCAATCAACACAGCGGTCCCGACCACCAGAGCCACGGGCAGGGTAACGATAATCTGGAGCAGGGCCAGGCGTAGGGCGCGGCGATTCCAGCCCAGTTTCCACCCCTCACGAAAACTGCGTTTCTGCCCGCTGGTTTCGTACTCATCCGCCATACGGATGAGCGCAGTCCGGGCCACATAATGGACGACAAGCCCTACCAGCGTCAGGAAGACCAGGATCAGGCAACAGGCCACCACCAGGCCTACCAGGAGCGCCGGGTTGAAATCAAATGGCCAACGTCCGGGCCAGGCAAAGTTGTTATTCTGTCCCCTGTTGCCCATATTGAAATTAAAATTATTGCCGCCACCGCCGGACGTCAGGGCAACGAGAAAACCGAACACCCAGAGCATTCTGTAGTCCCAGGTGATGCGCCACGCACGCTTGACCAATCCAAAATGATCCATGGCTAGACTCCTTTCTCTAAGCAAATTGAGTTTGATGACGGACCCAGGCCCATTCCAGGGCCAGCAAACCGGCGCTCAAGCCGGCCCACACCAGACTAAAGCCCATCCAGGCCCAATCGTCCCAGCCCAACCAGCCGCCCAGACTGAGGAGCTGGATTATCTCACGGATTGGCGACATCCCCAGCAACGGTTGGATCCAGGTCAGCCACCAGGGTTGGAACTGGAGCGAGGCCGGCAGGAAGCGCCACAAATCAACCAGACGATACAGCGCCATGATGATACTCCAGCTCAAAAAAGCCAGCGCCAGGGGCGTACAGACCAGCCCGGTGCGCACAGTCCTGGTGCGCATTGGCAGGCGTCGGCGCACCTCGGCCACGCTCCTCCTGGGCCCTGGGGCCGGAACAGCTCGCAACAGCGCCGAAAGCGTCCGGCGTTCGGCCAGCTCCTGCTGGCACACGCTGCAACGGCTCACGTGCTCCGCAAGCGCACGGCGCTGAGAGGAGGACATCTCCTCATCGTAATACGCTTCCAGGTCAGGATGTACCGTAGTCATGGGACCTCCAACCACGAACGCAAGGATTCGCGCAACACCGAACGCGCGTAATGCAGGCGGGACATCACCGTCCCGGTTGGTACACCGAGTGCTGCGGCGATTTCCCTGTAACTCAGGCCCAGATACTCGCGCAAAATCAAGGCGGCGCGACAGGCTTCGGGCAGGGCCAGCACGGCCGCGCGGACGGCCTGATCGCGCAGGCTGGTCTCACCCGTCTGGGCCGGGTCGTCCTCGGCGTTGAGCTGGAGCCTGTCCAGAGCCACCTCATACCGGCGGCGGCGCAGCGCATCCATGGTGAGGTTGAGCGCGATGCGGTACAGCCAGGCCTGAAAAGAACCACGCTGCGCGTCAAACCCAGGCAATTTCAGCCAGGCTTTCAAACAGGCTTCCTGGGCCATATCCTCAGCCAGGTCCAAATCCCCGCAGAAGCGCGTGAGCAACTCCACCAGATGGGCATAGTGGCTTGTTATCAATCGCTCGAACGCCTCGGCGTTCCCCTGTTGGGCCTGGCTTATCCAGCTCAACTCCTGCTCAACCGATCGCATAAGACCGTCCTTGTTCTATAAATAGAACGGAATTCACGGGCATTTTATTCGCACCATGGAAAAAGCGGGTACCCTGTCACAAGGCACCCGCTTTGAATTTTTTTATGATGGACGGGGTCCCCTGGCAGCCACAGCCGTTTGTTGATAAACAGAAGCAAGCTGGGCCAGGCAGGACGGCCCGCGCCGCCGTCACTCCTGGCGTTTCACCTCTCGCACAATGTAAAGCGGACGGCGACGGACCTCATCGTAAATCCGCCCGATGTACTCCCCCAGGATGCCGACCATCCACAACTGAACCCCGCCGATGAAGAGCACCAGCGCCGCCAGCGTGCTCTGCCCGGACGGCAAACCGCGTGCCAGCCAGACCAGCAACACCACCAGCCCCAGCCCAACGGCCAGCGATCCGGCCCAGGTCGCCAGCTTCAGCGGAAGGGTAGAAAAGCCCGTAATGGCATTCAAAGCCAGGCGCAGCATCTTGCGGAAGGGATATTTTGTCTCCCCGGCCTTCCGGGCATGGCGCCGATACGGCACCCCGATCTGGCGGAACCCCACCCAGGCTACCATCCCCCGCACAAAGCGCGCCGACTCGCGCATACCTTGCAGCGTTTCCAACACCTTCCGGTCAATCAGGCGGAAATCCCCGGCTTCCATCGGGATCGTCACATCCGTCAGTGCCTGAATCAGCCGGTAGAACAGGCGCGCCGTGAACAACTTAAACCAGGTTTCCCCTTCCCGTTCCGTGCGTACCCCATAGGCCACCTCATACCCCTCGCGCCAGCGCGCGATCATGTCATGCATCACCTCCGGCGGGTCCTGCAGGTCGGAATCAATGATGAGGACCGCCTGGCCGCGAGCGTAATCCATGCCGGCAGTGATTGCCATCTGATGCCCGAAATTGCGGGCGAAATGCAACACGACTACATGCTCCGGGTCTGCGGCGTACAACTCGTCCATGATCTCCGGCGACCGATCCCGGCTGCCATCGTTGACCAGGATGAGCTCCCAGGGTTCCCCCTCGGCCTCCATCACGGCCTTGACCCGCGCATAAAACTCCGGCAACAACGCTTCCTCGTTGAAAACCGGTGCTACCACAGAAAAAACAGGTTGCGTAAGGCTCATATCCTCCTCGCTTAGCTAGAAATGCGCTGTATCCCGTAACCGCCCGCTGCGCCAGCCTCAAGTTATCCCGAATACCTCCATGCTCACCTCGTCAGAGGTGCAGTGTGAGGGGCATCCTGCTTATAGCGCCCTCACCGCCGCTTGAGCGGGCAGGCCTCATCTGGAAGTATAACACTGCTGATGGGCCATGCAACCCGGCTTAATCGCTTCGTCAAGTACCTGCTCACCTTGATTTTTCCTGACTTGCCCACATTATCCAACCCGCGAAGCGATTCACGAAGCCTGCCTGCGATGCGAGGAGGCGCTTGTTGCGTTGTTCGAACGGACGACAATTCGCCGTCAGGGTGATCAGGCAGTCAGGAACAGCCGCAACAGCAGCAAGCCACTCCGCGCAGTCTGCGCAAACGCAGCTAGAAGAGGTACGGTGAATGCCGGGACACAAAGGACATACGCTGCAGAAGGTTGAGGAGCTACAACACCTCCAGGTACACCCCGGTCGGGTTGGATGAAATTCAATTTCGTCCAACCTTGTCCAACATTAGTCAAGCCGTGTCCGGTGTGTGGGGGGACGATCAGGACAAGTTTCCTGTGGAGGTAACAGTACGGCACGGATCAAGGCTCAGACGGTTTCCATCAGGGTGAGCCTTTACTCCGTTAATACAACGGCCCGGAGTCCAGACTCCGGGCCGTTTGCCTGACCAGGCCATCAATGCTTTTCCAGCGGATGATGCGAAAGGCGGATAGGCGGAAGCTTCTTTTCATAGGCCGGGATAAAGCGCTCCCGGCGTTCCTTGAGCCGCTGCAGATTCGGGCGCAGGGCGTACAGGATAAAAACCAACGCTGGCACCCCAAAGCCCAGCACCCGCGTCCACTCTCCGCGCAGAGCAAAGATAATCGGCTGTGCCACCGCCACACTGATGGACACAATCGAAGCATGGCCGGTGAGCCACCCGCCAAGGAAACCGACCCCAACCAGGATAGGGACGGCGGGGAGCCACATAGCCCCGGCGGCGCCGATATTGGGCGCCGTCCCAGCCCCGCCCTGAAAGCCCAAAAACAGTGAATAATTATGCCCCAGGACCGTGGCAGCGCCGGCCAGGGCCTCTCCCAGAACGTCGGCGCCCAGAGCACGCACAATCCAGACGGCCATAGCGCCCTTAAGCGCATCGGTGAACCCCGTCAAAAGCGCCACGCTCAGCCCTGCCGCGCGCCAGACATTCGTACTCCCTGTGCGCCCGCTCCCGTGACGGCGAACGTCAATCCCCTTCAGGATCCGCGTCCAAATCACCCCGCTCGGAAACGAACCACACACATAGCCAATCAATGCGTAAAGCACATACGCAAGCGCCATACATCCCCCCTTGTGTTGTAATTGGCTTTACGTTTTTATTTAACCCCAACATTGCCCTGGAGTTACGCCAGAGATCCACACACCGGGCAATGTGGATTGCGCTCCACACTAATCACATCGGCCACGCTGTTCAATCCGTCCCACAACAACAGGCGATCATAGAGCGGCGTGCCCAGGCCCAGGAGCACCTTCACGGCTTCGACCGCCTCCCAGGCACCCAGGACTCCCGCAACCGCGCCCAGAATGCCCAGCTCCGCCGGGGTAGGATAAGTCCCCGGTGCAGGCGTCTGGGGGAAGATACAGCGCCGGCAGGCGTGACCGGGTCGGTAAACGCCCATCTGGCCATCGAAACGCGAAACAGCCGCCCACACCAGCGGAATGCCGGCCTGCACGCACAACTCATTCATCAAATCCTTCGTCTCCAGATTATCGCTGGCTTCGATCACCAGGTCGTATTGGGCTACCAGAGCCGGACCGTTATCACGCAGGACGCGCTCTTCGTAAGGAATCACCCGAATATCCGGATTGAGGTCGCGCAAACGGCGGACGGCAGTCAGGGCCTTGCTGTGATCCAGATCCGCGACCGTGTAGAGAATCTGGCGATTGAGATTGGAGATGCTCACCCGATCCCCATCGGCGATGCCAATCGTGCCCACACCCGCCGCGGTGAGATAAAGCAAAGCCGGCGAACCCAGGCCGCCAGCCCCCACGACCAGCACGCGCGCCTTCTTCAGACGTTCCTGACCATCCTCGCCCCAATAGGGCATGATGATTTGACGTGTATAGCGGGTTTCCATAGCCATGTCCTCCTTACCATTGGCATAAGCCTGTTCATTTTACCAGCACTTAAGGCTTTCGGCAATAGTCGGAGCGCGTGTCGCACGGCGCCAAAATCCCCGCCCTGGGGCCCATTGTCGGCGTCCAGGGAGCCGATTTTGAATCGCGACAAAGCGGCGGAAACATCTGTCCGGGTTTTCGACCAACGCTCGACCTGCGCCGCGCGTAGATTGCAGGGGTACGGCACGCCGTACCCCTGCAATTGGCGCCAAAACGGCACTTGTTAGCAACTTAACAGCCTGGTGAACGTAAATAAAAAAGCATTGCGATTTCAAAACCGTAGTACAATACCCTTACATCATCAGGAGGATAGGCATGACCAAATTATTGATCCGTTGGGCCATCGTTGCCTTTTCGCTATTTGTGGCTAACTGGGCCGTGCCGGGGATTGTCGTAAATGACGCCAGCGGCTGGGTGGTTTACGTCGTCATGGCTGTAGTGCTGGGCCTGGCCAATGCCCTGCTGCGTCCGATCCTCAAAGCCCTTACCTGTCCCTTCATCATCCTGACCCTGGGCCTGTTCACTCTGGTCATCAACGCC